>NZ_JAMYRZ010000003.1:0-280834 GCF_040321675.1 Mesorhizobium sp. M0296 | reverse complement strand
CCTCGTTGAAACGATCGAGGCAACCGAATGCAACAACTACTTCGCAAACGCCGGCTACGCTTCCATCAAAACGTGAAAGGCTCTAGGCCGGACGGCGGGCAGCCTCGGGCTGCTTGCGCGCCGCAAGAAATTCCTTGACCCGCCGGCCCGGCGCCGGCCCGCGCACCGGCTTCAGGCCGTCGTCGAGTTCGCCGGACAGATCGATCGTCGGCCGCTTGCCGACGGCGTCGTAATTTTCTTCCAGCCAGTCACTGGCTGCGGTGCGGCCGAGGTCGCGCAGATAGGCAAGGAACGCCCATTCGGCATTGACCTTGGACGATGCCGACAGATCCTTGAACGCTTCGTCGGCATCGATGCGGTGCATGCGGATGTCGCGATATTCGCCGTGCGGCAATCGGCCGGCGGCGATCAGTTCCTTGACGAAGGCGATCGAGCGGAATTCGCGCAACAGCCCGGCATTGAAGGTAATCTCGTCGATGCGGTTCTGGATCTCATTGGCGCTCTTCGGCGTCCCCTCGCGGACCACCGGATTGATCTGCACCAAAAGCACGTCCTCGGTGGCCGCCGTCTTGAAGAACGGGAACAGTGCCGGGTTGCCGCCATAACCGCCATCCCAATAGGGCACGCCCTTGATCTCGACGGCACGGAACAATTGCGGCAAGCAGGCCGACGCCATCACCGTGTCGAGGTCGATCTCGCCGTCCGAGAAGACCCGCAACTGGCCGGTCTCGACATTGGTAGCGGAAATGAACAGTTCAATCGACTTGCAGGCGCGCACATTGTCGAAATCGATCTCACGTTCGACCACGTCGCGCAGCGGATTGATGGCAAGCGGATTGGCGACATAGGGCGAAAATACCCGAGACATCGTATCGAACAGGAAATAGCCGGGCGTGTTCTCGATCGACCAATTGCCCCAGGCGACGTCCCAAGGCATGCGCTGTACCGGGCTGAAGCGGCCCTTTGCCGCCACCGCACGCCAGAAATCGTCGAGCTTCCGCCGCGCGCCCTCGACACCGCCGCGGACAAAGCCGTCGGCGAGCGCCACGGCATTCATGGCGCCGGCGCTGGTGCCCGAAACCGCCGTTATGTCGAGGCGCCCGTCCTCGAGCAGCCGATCGAGCACGCCCCAGGAAAACGCCCCGTGCGAACCGCCGCCTTGCAGCGCGACATTGATCTTCTTTGGCTCTTCCGCCTTGCCATTTTTCGGCATGGCGTGGCCCTTGACCGCTGGAAGGCTCACTGAGCGGTCCAGCCGCCATCGACAGAGATGTGCGCGCCGTTGATCTGCGCCGCCGCATCCGAGCATAGGAACACCGCGGCCGCCGCAACCTGCTCGACGGTGACGAACTCCTTGGTCGGTTGCTTTTCGAGCATGACCTCACGGACCACCGTCTCGCGGTCCATCTTGTTGGCCTTCATCTGGTCGGGGATCTGCGCCTCGACCAGCGGCGTCAACACATAGCCCGGACAAATGGCATTGCAGGTGATCTTGTCGCGCGCCAGCTCCAGGGCGACAGTCTTGGTCAAGCCCATAATGCCATGCTTGGCCGAGACATAGGCCGACTTGAACGGCGAGGCGACTAGGCCGTGGGCCGAGGCGACGTTGACGATCCGGCCGCCACCGGCCTGTTTCATCAACGGGATGGCGGCTGCGATGGTGTGGAAGGCCGATGACAGGTTGATGGCGATGATCGTATCCCATTTCTCGATCGGGAAGCTTTCGACCGGCGCGACATGCTGGATGCCGGCGTTGTTGACCAGGATGTCGACCGAGCCGAATGCCTCGGCTGCCTTCGCCACCAAAGTCCGGCACTCGGCCGGCTTCGACATGTCGGCCTTGACGTAGACGGTCTTCACCTGGTGGTGCTTCGCGATTGCGTCGGCGATGGCGTGATCGTCGGCGGTGTCGGAAAAGGAATTGACGACGACGTTGCAGCCTTCGGCCGCGAGCGCGTGGGCAATGGCCAGGCCGATGCCCGAGGTGGAACCGGTGATGATGGCGGTTTTTCTGGCGGTCAAGGCGGCTTTATTCCTTTCGAGGCGGGCTCCCGTGAACCATGCTGCACTGCAGCATATAGGCTCTCTGTCATCCAAGAACAGCGGATGTGTGGAGCAATGACATGAAATTTTTGTCATGTAGACCTCTCTCGTCCCGATGAGAGAGGTGTCCGGCACCGGCTGTTGCGACCGGTTTTCGCAAGTACGCGAGGGAAAAATCCTCAGGCGACGAGGTCTGGGACCGGCCCGATATAGCGCGACTGCGGCCGGATCAGCCGTCCGCTCGTCTGCTGCTCGCGCGCATGGGCAATCCAGCCGGCGACGCGCCCGGCAGCAAAGACGTTGGTGAACGCCTCTTTCGGAAAGCCCGCCGCTTCCAGCAGGAGCGCTGTGAAGAACTCGACATTGGTCTGGAGCGAGCGCGACGGCTTGGCGATGCGGAGCACTTCGAGCGCCGCTTGCTCCACGCTTTCGGCAAACGCCAGCCGGTGGCCGGCTTCGCCCTTGGCGCCGAGTTGCCGCACCACCGCTTTCAGCACGTCGGCACGCGGATCTCGCACGCGGTAGATGCGATGCCCGAAGCCCATGATGCGGCGGCCACGCGCGATCTCGCCACGCAGCCAGCCGGCGGCGTCGCCATGCGCCTCGATCGCATCCAGCATCTCGATCACCGGACCTGGCGCGCCGCCATGCAGCGGCCCCTTGAGCGCTCCGAGCCCGGCCAGCACCGCCGAAGTAAGCCCGGCCTGCGTCGAGGCGACCACGCGCGTGGCGAAAGTCGATGCGTTGAGGCCGTGGTCGCTAACCGTCACGAGATAGGCATCGAGCGCCTTCGCCAATTTAGGCGAGGCCGCAATGCCGGTCAGCATCCGCAGCATGTCGGCGGCATAATCGGCCTTGCTATCGGGCGCAATCGGGCTGTCGCCGCGCTGCAGGCGCAGCAAGGCCGGCGTCAGCACGGCAGGTGCCGCAACCAGCCGCAGCGCGTCCGACAATTTGTCACCATCCGGCAGCAGGGCAATACCGGCGCGCATCGCGCTGTAGATATCGACGGATGCGAGAAACGGCAGCAAGGGTGTGATCTGCTCGAAAACTTCGCTGCGCGCCCGACCGATCGCGTTCGCCAGCTCCCTGCCGTCGGGAAGATCGTCGAAAAAGCCGTCGAACAGCAGATGAACCACCTCGGCGTATTTCCAGTGGCCTGCCAGTTCGGGCAACGAATGGCCCCGGATGGTCAGGCGGCCACCAAGACCGTCAACATCGGAGAGCACCGTTTCCGCCGCCACCACATCATCGAGCCCATTCGCCATTGGTTTTCTCCTTGACCCTTTCCGGGTGGAAGATAAGGGTTGGTGACTCGACCATCAATCTTGATCAACTGAATCAATATGCCAAGGCTGACATGACGGAGTGGCTGACGCGGGACGAAGCCCTGGAGCGTCTCAAGGTGCGAGCCCAGACCCTCTATGCCTATGTCAGCCGCGGACGCATCGGCGTGCGGCCGGACCGGGCGGATCCACGCCGCAGCCAGTATCGCGCCGACGACATCGCGGCGCTGGCGAGCCGCCGGGCTCGTGGCCGAAATCCCCAGGCAATCGCCGAAAGTGCAATTGCCTGGGGTGAGCCGGCGATCGCCACCACGATCTCGACCGTTTTGCATGGCCGCCTTGTCTATCGCGGCCAGGATGCGGTTGCTCTCTGCGAGGCTGCCACGCTGGAGCAGACGGCAAACCTGCTTTGGGCATCTGACGCACCAGTGTCGTTCGTCTCGGCTAGCCGCCATGGCAACGGCGCAACTGGCCGGCCGGCTGCCTTCGCGGAATTGGCCGCGTTGGCGGCCAACGGCCGGCCTTCGCTCGGCCGAAGATCGGCTTCGCTCAACCACGATGCGGCCGGCGCCATCGCCGCTTTGGCCCAGGCGCTCGGCGCGATTCCCGGAACTGGTGCCGTGCACGAAAGACTGGCGCAGGGCTGGTCCCTCGATGCGGCCGGCGCAGACTTGATCCGCCGCTCACTGGTACTGTTGGCCGATCACGAATTGAACGCATCGACCTTCGCCGCACGGGTCGCCGCGTCCACCGGCGCACCTGTTTCGGCCTGCCTGCTTGCCGGCCTCGCCACGCTCTCCGGGCCGCGTCATGGCGGCGCCGCGGAGGCGGTCATGATGCTGGCGGAAGATGCGCAGAGATTGGGGCCGGATGCGGCTGTCGGACGCTGGCTCGGTCACGACAGGCCGCTGCCCGGATTTGGCCATCCGCTTTATCCCGACGGCGATCCGCGTGCGGAACCGTTGCTGGCCGCGATAGATGTCGATGATGGGCTGTTACGGCTTTGCGATGCGGCCTTTGCGGCAACGGGCATGCGCCCGAACGTCGATTTCGCTTTGGCCGCGCTGACGCGCAGCCTCCGTTTGCCGTCCGATGCGCCGTTCCGCCTGTTCGCGCTCGGCCGCAGCGTCGGCTGGGCCGCGCATGCCGTGGAGCAGGTGACAAGCAACGGCCTGATCCGGCCACGCGCCCGCTACCAGGGGCCGCTGCCGGAGCAGCTCTAGCCGCGCTGTTTGCGAAGTCTCAGCGGCACCTGAGCGAAGGTTCGACGCGGCGCCTCGCCCCGGCAATCACGACATGGTGTCGAGCTTGCGCTGCATCGCGGCGATCTGCTCCTTCAGCTCCTGAAGGTCGTCGGGTTTTTCCGGCGTTTCCTTCCTGGCCGGTTCGGCCGGCGCTGCTGCCGGCGCCGAGCCCGCGGGCGGGAACGGCGTGAACAGCCGCATGGCGTTCTGGAACATTTCCATGTTGCGCCGCGTCTGCTCCTCCAGCACCTTGATTGGTGTCGCGATCTTCATCATGTCCATCGGCGACTTGCCGAGCGCATCTTTCATCTGCTCGCGAAAGCGTTCCTGCTCCTTAGAGAAGGCCAGCATCGACTGCTCGAGAAAGCTCGGCACGATCATCTGCATCTGGTCGCCGTAATAGGCGATGAGCTGACGCAGGAACGGGATCGGCAGCATGTTCTGCCCGTCCTTGTTCTCCAGCTCGAAGATGATCTGGGTCAGTACCGGATGCGTGATGTCGTCACCGGTCTTGGCGTCCTGGACAGTAAAGTCCTCGCCTCTTTTGACCATTTCAGCGAGATCCTCGAGCGTCACATAGGTGCTGGTGCCCGTATTGTAGAGACGGCGATTGGCATATTTCTTGATAACAATAGGTTCGTCTTTTGCGGCCATCTGCATCCTCCCCGGACACCGGGCAGCTTAAGTAAGCCGCCGGTAACGATTGCGCCTTTTTAAAGGATATGCGCAAAAGCGTCATGAATCCAAGCAGTTTGTGCAGTGCGGGAACATTTTATGCTGCGCAGCACGGACGGGCCGCCGTTGCAGCGACGGGCGGCATGCTTGCGGCAGTGGGACGCCATGCCCATTTCGGGTTTGACTCGGGTTGTGGAAAGGGCAAGAAAAGTCCCCGACGGCACCCGAAATCGTTCCCCGAAAGCCTGGAGAAGAACATGTCCGCTTCCAACGCCATCGTTGTCGCCAGTGCAGCGCGCACGCCCGTCGGCTCCTTCAACGGCGCCTTCGCCAACACCCCAGCCCATGAATTGGGTGCCGTCGCCGTCAGGGAAGCGCTGGTCCGTGCCGGCGTCGACGGCAAGGAGGTGGACGAGGTCATTCTCGGCCAGATTCTGACCGCGGCTCAAGGGCAGAACCCGGCGCGGCAGGCGGCAATGGCTGCCGGCGTACCGCAGGAGGCGACCTCCTGGGTCCTGAACCAGCTCTGCGGCTCCGGCTTGCGCGCCATCGCGCTCGGCATGCAGCAGATCGCCCAGGGCGACGCGAGGATCATCGTTGCCGGCGGCCAGGAATCGATGTCGATGGCTCCGCATGCGCAACATCTACGCGGTGGCGTCAAGATGGGCGATTTCAAACTGATCGACACCATGATCAAGGACGGCCTGACCGATGCCTTCTATGGCTATCATATGGGCAACACCGCTGAGAACGTCGCCCGCCAGTTCCAGATCACCCGCGACGACCAGGACCAGTTCGCACTGGCTTCCCAGAACAAGGCCGAGGCCTCGCAGAAAGCCGGGAAATTCAAGGACGAGATCGTTGCCTTTACAGTCAAGGGCAGGAAGGGCGACACCGTAGTCGACCAGGATGAATACATCCGCCACGGCGCGACAATCGATGCCATGACCAAGCTCAAGCCGGCGTTCGACAAGGAAGGCACGGTGACGGCAGCCAATGCTTCCGGCATCAACGACGGCGCCGCCGCCGTGGTGCTGATGACCGAAGCGGAAGCCGCAAGGCGCGGCATCACACCGCTGGTGCGCATCGTTTCCTGGGCGACCGCCGGTGTCGACCCGCAGATCATGGGGACGGGACCGATCCCCTCCTCGCGCAAGGCGCTGGCCAAGGCCGGCTGGTCGGTTGGCGACCTCGATCTGGTCGAAGCCAACGAGGCCTTTGCCGCGCAGGCCTGCGCCGTCAACAAGGACATGGGCTGGAATCCGGCCATCGTCAACGTCAATGGCGGCGCCATCGCCATCGGCCATCCGGTCGGCGCCTCGGGCGCCCGCATCTTCAACACGCTGGTCTACGAGATGCGCCGCAGAAGTGCCAAGAAAGGCCTTGCCACGCTGTGCATCGGCGGCGGCATGGGTGTTGCCATGTGCGTGGAAGCATTGTGATGAGATAAGCGATACGAATAGGATGCTGGCGCAAAGCGAGTAGGGAAAGAGGGCAAACCCCACCGCTTCAACGCTCAGTCATCTGCATTTCCCGGGAGGACATATGACAAAGGTTGCAATCGTCACAGGCGGGTCGCGCGGCATCGGCGCGGCGATATCGGTCGCCTTGAAAAGCGCCGGCTATTCGGTCGCCGCAAACTACGCCGGCAATGAAGAAGCGGCCGCAAAGTTCAAGGCCGCGACCGGCATCCCGGTCTATAGATGGTCCGTCGCCGACTACGAGGCCTGCGCCGCCGGCATCAAACAGATCGAAGCCGATCTCGGTCCCGTCTCGGTGCTGGTCAACAATGCCGGCATCACTCGCGACGCGATGTTCCACAAGATGACGCGCGAGCAATGGAAAGAGGTCCTCGACACCAACCTTTCCGGCGTCTTCAACATGACGCATCCGTTGTGGGGCGGCATGCGCGATCGTAAGTTCGGTCGCATCATCACCATCTCCTCGATCAACGGTCAGAAAGGCCAGGTCGGCCAGGTTAATTATTCGGCCTCGAAGGCCGGCGATATCGGCTTCACCAAGGCACTGGCCCAGGAAGGCGCGCGCGCCGGCATCACCGTCAACGTCATTTGCCCCGGCTACATCGCCACCGAGATGGTCAAGGCAATGGACGAGAAGGTCCTCAACGAGCGCGTCATCCCGCACATCCCGGTCGGCCGTCTCGGCGAGCCGGAGGAGATCGCGCGCTGCGTCGTCTTCCTCGCTTCCGACGATGCCGGTTTCATCACCGGCTCGACCATATCAGCCAATGGCGGCCAGTACGTCGCCTGATCGTTTGTCTTTACGTTGAGACAGATCCTCGCTTGGACGAACGGGCCTGCAAAACGGCCCGTTTCTATAGCGGTCTTCCCGTTGCAAGATCTCGATGCAGCACGCTGCCCCAATCCGGCACGCAAAGGTTAACGGCAAACTCGCAGCTTGTGCAAAAGCCGCCCGGCAGCCTGTGGATTCTCGGTGGAAAAGCTGTTCACGACACAACATGTTGCGGTGAACAAACCAAGAAACTTCAGCTATCGCTGATTCGTCGCCGATTCGTTCCGGCTTTGAGCGGAGCGTTAACGGCGAGAGCTGAAAACACCCGCGAAATGATTAAAGCGCATTAGGAAACATCAATAATTTCATAATATTGTGCGAAGCAGGTTGGCCAGCCACGACCATTCACCGGCAAAGGTTAACCGCAGTGCTCGCTTGGATGCCGCTTGCATAAATCGGGCCAGTTTCCGTGATTCAGCATGTGGTGAGGTATGCCGACAGAAAACCCAGATGTAGCCGTGAACAAACCCTGAATCAGCGCGAGTCAGTGATTCGTCGCTGATTCGTTCCAGACTCGTTCCAACTGTTAATCGGGAACAGATTTTCTGGCTTCGAACCAACCAATCGGCCTGCCCTCGGCATATTCCGCTTTCGCTTCGCGCCCGAAATCCCTATGTGTCGCCTGTCATACGCGGCCAATATGGGCGCGCTCCCGACAATGCGAGGCAGAGAGCCTTATTTCCAGGCCGATGAACATCCATCCGAAACATACTGAACCGCTGATCCTGTCGGGTCGAGACGTGACGGCCGTGCTCGGCCCGACCAACACCGGCAAGACCCATCTCGCCATCGAACGCATGGTGGCGCACGAAAGCGGCGTCATCGGCCTGCCGCTCAGGCTGCTTGCCCGCGAGGTCTATACGCGCGTCTGCGAGAAGGTCGGCGCCCATAAGGTGGCGCTCATCACCGGCGAGGAAAAGATCCAGCCGGCGGGCGCGAAATACTCGGTCTGCACCGTGGAAGCGATGCCGCGCGAGACCGACGCCGCCTTCGTTGCCATCGACGAGGTCCAGCTCGCCGGCGATCTCGAACGCGGCCACATCTTCACCGATCGCATCCTGCATCTGCGCGGCCGCCAGGAGACGCTGCTGCTGGGCGCGGCCACCATGCACGGCATTCTGCAGCGCCTGCTGCGGGGCGTGTCGGTGGTGACGCGACCACGCCTCTCGCATCTTGCCTATGTCGGTTCGAAGAAGCTGACCCGCCTGCCGCGGCGCACGGCGATCGTCGCCTTCTCGGCCGACGAGGTCTATGCCATCGCCGAGCTGATCCGCCGCCAGCAGGGCGGTGCCGCCGTCGTGCTCGGCGCACTCAGCCCGCGCACCCGCAACGCCCAGGTGGCGCTGTTCCAGTCGGGCGACGTCGACTACCTCGTCGCCACCGACGCCATCGGCATGGGCCTCAACCTCGACCTCGACCACGTCGCCTTCGCCCAGAACCGCAAATTCGACGGCTACCAGTACCGCAACCTGACGGCGGCCGAGCTCGGCCAGATTGCCGGCCGCGCCGGCCGGCATCTGCGCGACGGCACCTTCGGCGTCACCGGCCAGGTCGATCCGCTGGATGATGAACTGGTCAACAAAATCGAGGCGCATGATTTCGACCCGGTGAAAGTACTGCAGTGGCGCACCGCGCATTTCGATTTCGCCAACCTTGATGCGCTGAAGCGCTCGATTGAGACCAACGCTCCGGTCGAAGGCCTGACGCGCGCGCTGCCGGCAGTAGACGCGCAGGCGCTCGAGCATCTGTCGCGCGACGAGGACGTGCGGGCACTCACCACCGATGCCAGGCGCGTGGCGCTGCTGTGGGAAGCCTGCGCGCTGCCCGACTACAGGAAGATCGCGCCGGCCCAGCACGCCGACTTGATTGCCTCCATTTACATGGACCTTGCCAGGCACGGCCATGTCGACGAGAACTACATGGCCGAGCAGGTGCGCCGTGCCGACACAACCGAAGGCGACATCGACACGCTGTCGCACAGGATTGCCCAGATCCGCACATGGACCTTCGTTTCCAACCGGCCCGGCTGGCTGGCCGATCGGGCACACTGGCAGGAAAAGACGCGCGAAATCGAAGACAGATTGTCGGATGCGCTGCATGAGCGGTTGACGAAACGTTTTGTAGACCGCAGGACTTCCGTCCTCATGCGGCGCCTTAGAGAAAACACGATGCCTGAAGCCGAAATCAGCCCAACCGGAACCGTCCTCGTCGAAGGCCATCACGTCGGCGAGTTGCAAGGTTTCCGCTTCACCGCCGACCAGAGCGCCGGCGGCGAAGACGCCAAGGCGGTGCGGGCGGCGGCGCAGAAGGCGCTTGCCGCCGAGTTCGAGGCGCGGGCCGAGCGCTTCGGCGCCTCGGCCAATGGCGACATCGCGCTGGGTTCGGATGGCACGCTGCGCTGGATCGGCGCGCCGATCGGCACGCTGGTCGCCGGCGAAGACGCTTTGAAGCCGCGTCTGGTTCTGCTGGCCGACGAGCAACTCACCGGCCCGGCACGCGACAAGGTTGCGGCGCGCGCCGAGCGCTTCGTAAACTTCCAGATCGAATCCCTGCTGAAGCCGCTGGTCGATCTCAAGAATGCCGAGCAGATCACCGGCATCGGCCGCGGCATCGCTTTCCAGCTTGTCGAGCATTTCGGCCTCATCAACCGTCGCGACATCGCCGACGAGATGAAGTCGCTCGACCAGGAAGGCCGCGCGGCGCTTCGCCGTCTCGGAGTGCGCTTCGGCGCCTACCATGTCTTCGTGCCGGCGCTGATCAAACCGGCGCCGGCCGGGCTGATAATGCTGCTGTGGGCGCTGAGAAACGACGGCAAGGACAAGCCCGGCTTCGGCGATGTCGTTCACGCACTGGCCTCCGGCCGCACCTCGGTGGTCATCGATCCGACCTTCGACAAGACCTTCTACAAGCTTGCCGGCTACCGCAATCTTGGCCGGCGTGCTGTACGCGTCGATATTCTCGAACGGCTGGCCGACCTGATCCGGCCGGCGACCAACTGGAAGCCGGGCCTCGGCCCTCGCCCCGACGGCGCCTATGACGGCCAGTCCTTCATGGTGACGCCGCCGATGATGTCGATTCTCGGCGCCACCGCCGACGACATGGAAGAAATCCTGAAGGGACTCGGCTATCGCGCCGATGCCAAACCGGCGGCCGAGGTCAAGGCGCGGCTGGAAGCACAGGACAATGCCGCGCGTGAAGCTGCCGCTGCAAAGCAGGCGGCGGAAGAGGCTGCGCGAGTCGAGCAGGCGAGGATGGCGGAAGCATCTGCCGCGGCAGAGCCGCCGGCGGAGGCTTCGGAACCTGTGTCGGATGCGGCTCCTGATGCGGAGGCGGCGGCCGAAGCTGTGACCGAAGCGACGGCAGAGCCTGTCGCGGAAGCTCCAGCCCCTGAAGCTGCGGCAGAAGTCACGCAAGAGACCCGGCCCGCCGCGGAGGCGACTGCTGAAGCGCCTGCGGAACCGGCGGCCGAGCCAACGGCGGAACCTGGGGCGGAAACTGAGGCTGCGGCACCGGCAGAACCGCCGGTTTCCGACACTACGGAAGCATCGCCGGCCGAACCTGCAGCGACGGCAGGAGCCGTCGCCGGCGAAGCTGCTCCAGAAGCCGAGGAGCCAAAACCCATCCTGTTATGGCGGCAGGGTCGTTTCGACCAGCGCCCGCGTCATCGCCAGCATGACAACCGCCCCCGGGACAATCATCGGGACAATCGCGCGCGCAATGGTCAAGCTGCGCCGGACAGCCGCAGCGATGCGCCGGTAGATGCCGGCGGGCAACCGACGCCGGGCGACCGGCCCGCCCGTCAGGGGCGCCACGACCAGCGCGACGGCGCCGGCAAGCCGCGCTTCGATCGCAGCAAGTTCAAGCCCAGGCCGCAAGGCGACGCGGCAGATCAGCGCGCCGGCAAGCCGCAAGGTGAACGCCCGGACCGGCGCGAAAACCGGCCCGACTGGAAGGCTGGCCGGCAGGACGGCAAAGGCGGCGCCCAAGGCGCAAAGCCGGCGTTCCAGCCAAAGCCGCGTGAGGAACGCCCGGTCCGCTTCGATCCGGACTCGCCCTTCGCCAAGCTCGCCGCGTTGCGCGACCAGCTGAAGAAGTAAGCTGCTCGTCCAATGGTCACTGATGCCCGCCAGCGCATCGACAAGTGGCTGTTCTTCTCGCGCGCGGTAAAATCGCGCACGCTGGCAGCCAAGCTGGTCGTCGCCGGACGCGTCCGCATCAATCGCGACAAAGCAGCGCAGGCCTCCGATACGGTCCGGCCGGGCGACGTTTTGACCATCACGCTGGAGCGGCGGATCTTCGTCTGGAAAGTCCTTGGCACCGGCGTACGGCGTGGCCCGGCCGAAGAGGCCCGCCTGCTCTACGAGGACGTGTCGCCGCCCCCCGCGCCCAAGGGCGAGGCGCTTCCGGATGCGGTGCCGCCGTTGCGCGAGGCCGGCAGCGGTCGCCCGACGAAGAAGGAACGCCGCCAGACCGACCACCTGCTCGGCGACGATTGAGCAAGGTCGAACGCCCGCTTTGCCGGCCTTCCGGAATTCCATTCCGGAAACCGCGGCACCGCTGGCAGGGGCCGCCCTTGCCACCGGCGGACAAAGGCGTTACCTCACCAAAAAAGCCCAACAAAATGGGACGTCCCGGAGCCGACCAATGACCTACGTCGTGACCGACAATTGCATAAAATGCAAATACATGGACTGCATCGAGGTCTGTCCGGTCGACTGCTTCTACGAAGGTGAGAACATGCTCGTCATCCACCCGGACGAGTGCATCGATTGCGGCGTCTGTGAACCGGAATGCCCGGCCGACGCGATCAAGCCCGACACCGAGTCGGGCCTCGACAAATGGCTGCAGATCAACACCGAATATGCCGACAAATGGCCCAACATCACCGCCAAGAAGGAGCCGCCGGCCGACGCTAAGAATTTCGATGGCGAAACTGGCAAGTTCGAGAAATATTTCTCCCCCGAGCCCGGCGAAGGCGACTGACGAGCCTGTCGGCTGCGGCGGCCTGACGCCGCGTAACAGCCGTGATACATTAACTGCCTTGACAGGCGACGACGGCGCGTGGCCTTCGCGCGTGCAGCAAAACCTTGATTCTTCCGACTTTTTGTGTTATATCAACCAAACATGCCGGTGACACAACGTCGATTTATGGCGCAAACGCCCCAAATCACTGAAAGGTGAATTTCTCAATCCGGACCAGAGCGATCTGGGGCAGGCGGTCGCAATGTTGCGATTTGCCGGTCTTGGCCTTTCCGGTGAGTTCATCGTTGTGTGGCTAAGGACCGGTCACCCCGGTCGCACGAGTTCGGGCCGGCACGATGCCGGTACCACAACAAGGAGTTCAGGGCGTAATGGCAACGATCACCCCGCAGAAGAAGTCCACCGCAGCGCGCCACGGTTTCAAGACCGGCGAGTACATCGTTTATCCGGCGCATGGTGTCGGCCAGATCGTCTCGATCGATGAGCAGGAAGTCGCGGGCCACAAGCTGGAGCTGTTCGTCATCGACTTCCAGAAGGACAAGATGCGCCTCAAGGTGCCGGTCGCCAAGGCGACCTCGATCGGCATGCGCAAGCTGTCGGAAGAGGATTATGTCGAGCGCGCGCTGAAGGTCGTGCAGGGCCGCGCCCGCGTCAAGCGCACCATGTGGTCACGCCGTGCCCAGGAATATGACGCCAAGATCAACTCCGGCGATCTGATCTCGATCTCGGAAGTGGTGCGCGACCTTTACCGCGCCGATAACCAGCCGGAGCAGTCCTATTCCGAGCGCCAGCTCTACGAGGCGGCCCTCGACCGCATGGCCCGCGAGATCGCGGCCGTCAACCGCATGTCGGAGACCGAAGCGGTCCGCCTCATCGAGGTGAACCTCAACAAGGGCCCGAAGCGCGGCGCCAAGGCCGACAACGAGGAAGCCGAGCAGGAAGAAGCTGCCTGAGCCTTTTCGCCCAGGAAACATGGAAAACCCGGCCTTGCGCCGGGTTTTTTTGTCTTAGCTGACCGGCGACGGGCATATCTAACCTTCGCCGCCCTCCCTTTCCGCCTCGTGCTTCAGCGTGGCGATGAACCGCTTGGTCCGCTGGCGTTCCGGGTTGCTGAACAGCACCGCGGCCGGGCCTTGTTCGACGATGTTGCCGGCATCGAGGAACACCACTTCCCGCGCGATCTTCGAGGCGAGCCGCAGGTCATGCGTCGCCATCACCATGGTCGTGCCCTCGCTGGCGAGCTTGCCGAGCACGTCGACCACCTCCTGCGCCAGTTCCGGATCGAGTGCCGAGGTCGGCTCGTCGCAGAGCAGGACCTTCGGCGAAGGCGCCAGCGCCCGGGCAATCGCCACGCGCTGCTGCTGGCCGCCCGACAGGGTCGCCGGCCAGGCATCGGCCTTGTGCGCCATGCCGACTTTTTCGAGCAGGGCCAGCGCCCGTTCGCGCGCCCTCTCCTTGGGCCATTTCAGCACCGTCACCAGCCCCTCCATGATGTTCTCGATCGCAGTGCGATGCGGAAACAGCTGGAAATTCTGGAACACCATGCCGGTCTGCAGCCGCAGCCGCTGGATATCCCTGGTCGAGACCCTGCCGCCGGGATGGAATTCGAGTGCATCGTCGCCGATCCGTACCGTGCCTGAAGTCGGCAGCTCGAGCAGGTTGATGCAGCGCAAAAGCGTGCTCTTCCCTCCGCCCGACGGCCCGACAAGCGCCGTAACGCTGCCTTCCTCGATCGTGACGGTGACGCCCTTCAGCACCAAATTGTCGCCGAAACGCTTTTCGATGTTGGTGAGGCCGATCATGCGCGCGCCTCCAGGAAGCCGCCATAACGGTTGAGCCGCGTTTCCAGCCGCGCCTGCAAGGCCGACAGCACGGAGCTCATGACCAGATAGAGGGCCGCTGCCTCGACATAGAGGATCAGCGGCTCATAGGTGGTGGCGACGATGCGCTGCGCTGCCTGGAACATCTCCGGCACAGTGATGGCGGCGGCGAGCGAAGTGTCCTTGACCAGCGAGATGAAGGTGTTGGACAGCGGCGGCACGGCGACGCGGCCCGCCTGTGGAAGAATGGTGCGCCGCATTGCCTGGGCCCAGGTCATGCCGATCGAATAGGCCGCTTCCCACTGGCCCTTGGGCACCGAACCGATGACGGCGCGGATGATTTCCGACGAATAAGCACCGATGTTCAAGGTGAAGCCGATCAGTGCTGCTGGAAAGGCGTCGAGCAGGATGCCGACCGATGGCAGGCCGTAGAAGATAAGGAACAGTTGCACGAGAAGCGGCGTGCCGCGGAATATCCAGACGTAGAAGCGGACCACGGCGACCAGCGGTTTGGGACCGAACAGCCGGACAAGCGCTACAACCAGGCCTAGGACAAGACCGAATGCAAACGACAGCAGCGTCAACGGCACGGTGAAGATCAGTGCAGCCCACAGCAGCGTAGGCAGGGATTCCAGCATCAATTGCAGCCAGTGCGGCACGAAGGCTCCTCCTTGCCAGATTGCCGTCGCTCATATCACGCGAAAGCGGCGGGCCGTCGAAAGACAGCTCGCCGCGATACGAACGACGCGGGCCGGCATTCGGCCCACACGAGAAAGCCGTTTTACTTCGAAACGTCCTGGCCGAAATAGGTGTCGGCGATTTTCTTGTAGGTGCCGTCGGCCTTGATGTCGGCCAGCGCCTTATTGATGGCGGCCACCAGTTCCGGATCGCCCTTGCGCACGATGACGCCGGAATAGTCGGCGTTTTCTTCCTGGGCGGCAATCTTCACATTGGCGTCGGGCTTGTGCTTCTTGAAGTCGAGGAAGGACAGGCTGTCGTTGATGGTGGCGTCGGCGCGGCCGGTAAGAAGCAGCTGGATCGACTGGTCGAAGCCGTCGGTGCCGACGAGTTCGGCGCCGTTGGTTTCAGCCAGCTTGCCGAAGTTCGAAGTCAACGACTGCGCCGCCTTCTTGCCCTTGAGATCGGCGAAACCCTTGATGTCGGTGTTGTCGCCGCGCACGATCAGCACTGCCTTGGAGGCGATGTAAGGATCGGAGAAATCATATTTAGCCTTGCGCGCCTCGGTGATGCCGACCTCGTTGATGACGGCATCGTAGCGGTTGGCGTCGAGACCGGCGATCAGCCCGTCCCATTTGCCTTCGAGGAACTGGGCCTTGACGCCGAGGCGCTCGGCGATGGCCCGCGCGATCTCGACGTCGAAGCCGACCAGCGCGCCGGAAGCATCATGATAGGTGAAGGGCGCATAGGTTCCTTCCGTGCCGACCTTGAAGACGCCGGCCTGCTTGATCTGGTCGAGATTGGCGCCGGCATGACTGGCGGCGACGGCCAGAACCTGCAGCGTTCCGGCGATAATGAGCGATTTGAGCCATTTCATTTTTCTGTGATCCCGTCCTTGGCCGATGTCCGGCGTCATTGCGAGTGCCGGAAAATGACAGATGCGCGATGCCAGAATAAGAAACTAAATTTCAAAAATCTCGCGCCCTTGAAATCCAATTCTCAACCAGCATCTCCCGGCGCCATCCGGCTGAGTCAAGGCCGGTGGCGAATCGCCTGGAACAGCACAATCGACATGACAGTCCGGGGGAACATTCCCCCGCATGGCACGTTCTTCGCTGTTGTAGGGCGCGGCGCCGCCATTTCAACCATCGGCGCCAACTCACGATTCGATTGCACCGCAACGCCTGGAGCAGGAGCGCGGCATGATGGAAGACAGTGCAGGACGGACCATGGTTCGCGCGGCGATGAAAGCCCCTTATCTGGAACGTGACGAAGAGCATCTCCTGGCGCTGCGCTGGAAGGAAAACAATGACCAGCACGCGCTGCACCGCATCACCGTCGCGCATATGCGGTTGGTCATTTCCATGGCGTCGCGGTTTCGCCACTACGGCCTTCCGCTGGGCGACCTGATCCAGGAAGGCCATGTCGGGCTGCTGGAGGCAGCGGCCCGTTTCGAGCCCGAGCGCGAGGTGCGGTTCTCGACCTACGCGACTTGGTGGATTCGCGCCTCGATGCAGGACTATATCCTGCGCAACTGGTCGATCGTGCGCGGCGGCACTAGCTCGGCGCAAAAGGCGCTATTCTTCAACCTGCGGCGCCTGCGCGCCCGCCTGGCAAACGGCGCCGAGCAGATGTCGAATGCCACGCTCTACCGCGAAGTGTCGGCGGCTCTCGGGGTATCGGAGGCCGATGTGGCGATGATGGATTCCCGCCTTTCGGCGCCGGACAGCTCGCTCAACACGCCGCTAGCCGACGATGCGGGCGCAACCGAGCGGATGGAGTTCCTGGTTTCGGATGACCCGCTGCCCGATGAGGTCGTCGGCGATACGATCGACGTCGAACGCCGCTCGGTGTGGCTGAAGACGGCACTCGGCGCTCTCAATGCGCGCGAGCTCAGGATTATCGAGGAACGCCGGCTGAGCGACGAGGGCGCGACGCTCGAAGCGCTCGGCGAGACCCTCGGCATCTCCAAGGAACGTGTCCGGCAGATCGAGGCGCGCGCCATGGAAAAGCTCAAGGCGGCGCTGGTAAAGCAGAATCCGGAATTTCTCGCAGCCTGAATCGCGTCGGCTGCTATTTGTCGGTGACGATCTTGACCTTGTCGCCGGCCGAAACCGCGGCACCCGGCGACAGCGCGTTGAGCACCCTGAACAAATCCAGCTTGCGGTCGACGCCGACCATCTGTGCGGCCAGGGAGCCCATTGTCTGGCCGGGCTGCACCGTGACGATGCGGATACGCAGCGGCTTCAACGCCGCCTTCTCGGCAGCACTCAGGATGCGGAACGAGCCGCTGACCGAGCGCGCCACCGTGCTCAGCGAGGTGCTGGCCGACGGTGCAGCAGTCAGCAAGCGGTAGACCTGGCCGCCGGCGCGGATCACCGCAATGTCGAATTGCCAGCCATCGGCGCCGGCATGCGCGGTTGCCGCTTCGTTGCCGTTGATCGTCTCCTGGCGCACGCTGCTGTCGTCGAGGCCGGCAACCCAACCGCTGCGGATGTAGTCGGTCAGCGAGCGGTTCTTGTCGATCGAAACGCCGTCGAAGCGGATCGCCATGTCGCCCGGGCCGGTCGCCGTCACCGCCGCCGCCGAATTGTCGATGACGAAACCGTTGGGCACCGAGAACGACACGCCGAGGCCAGGGTGCAGGAAGGTTTCGCCGCGCACATAGCCTTCCTCCGGCGTGTCGCCGTAAAGCAGCCCGTCTACGCCGGCAAGAAATGAATCGCGGTCGCGCGACCCGACACCGGGCGCGCCGAACTGGCGGGCGTGGCGCTGCGCGAGGTCTATACGCTGCGGCGTGTTGGGGTGCGTCGCCAGGAAGTCGAGGCTGGCGTCGGTAGCGCCGCTGATCGAGCGAAAATCGGTATAGGCCGACATCGACTGCAGAAAGCGGCCGGCGGCGTAGGGATCGAAACCGGCTTCGCCGATCGACTTGATGCCGATGGCGTCGGCCTCCAGCTCCTGATTGCGCGAGAACTGGGCCAGCCTCAGCTTGCCGCGGATCAGCGCCGCCTTGGCCGTCGGGTTGTCGCCGAGCACGTCCGAAACGACCTTGGTCGCCAACCCCTCTTCGGCTTCCAGCTGCTGGCGCTGCAGGCCGTGGTTGGCGGTAACGTGGCCCATCTCATGCGCGATGACGGCGGCAAGCTCGGCGGAATCGTTGGCCAGCGCCAGCAGCCCGCGGGTGATGTAGAGATAGCCGCCCGGCAGCGCGAAGGCATTGACGTTGGGCGAGTTGAGGATGGTGATGCGGTAGGTCTGGGTTGGGTTGGCCGACACCACGGTCAGTCTGCCGACGATCTTGGCCACCATGCGCTCGAGCTTGGGGTCGGAATACTCGCCGCCATAGGTGGCGAGGATGCGCGGGTGCTGGGCCTTCGCCAGTTGAGCGAGCTTGCCGTTGGCGGCGACATTATCGACCGTGATCGGCTTGTCGGAGGGCTGGAAGCCTGATTCCTGCACGTCGGGAGGCGTGAACATCTGGCAGCTTGCCAGCGCCACAGCGAGACCGGCCAGCGCCAGAAAGCGCGCCAGCGGTTTCACCCTCCGATTGTCGATGCCGGTCGGCAGATCGGCTTCCTTTCAAGTCCTGGCACGTGACCGCGAAAATCGGACGCGATTTCCGGAAAGCATCACGCGCAAAATCAAGTGCTACGGCGTCCTTCGTGCGTCCGACAGATACGAGGCAGCAAGGGCAAATCACAGTCTAGGCCGGACCAGCTCCTGGCGGACCTAGCCACACTACCTCGACCATGGCAAGCAAGCGCCGCTTCGCCTTCCGCCGGTTTGACCATAAATTATGTCCGCTTCCGGGCAACATCTCGTGATCCAACCGCAAACGGACCCGAGCCGATATAGCGTCGGAATGCCTCCGGTCCAGCCCCGACGAAAAAATCGGCCGCGGTGCCCGTCGCGGCAACCGTGCCACCATCCAGGAAAACCATGTTTTGGCCGATACGGCGCGCATCGTCCGGCTGGTGCGTGACGAATAGCACCGTCATGCGCTGCTCCGAATGGACGTCGGCCACCAGGTCGAGCATGTCGTCGCGCAGTGCCGGTCCGAGCGAAGCGAACGGCTCGTCGAGCAACAACACCGGCCGGTCGCGCACCAGGACCCGGGCGAGCGCGACGCGCTGCCGCTCGCCGCCGGAGAGTTCGCGCGGCAGCCGGCTTTCCTTGCCGGCAAGGCCGACGCGCTTCAGCGCTGCGGCGATTGCGGCGCGGTCAGCCTCGCTCAGCCTGAGCGAAGGCGAGCGGCCGAGCCCGACATTCTGCTCGACGGAAAGATGGGCAAACAGGTTGTTTTCCTGGAACACCATCGATACCGGCCGCGCTGATGGCGGCGCAGTGCTGACGTCGGCGCCGCCGATCAGCACGCGGCCTGACCGCGGCGTCTCGAAGCCGGCCACCAGATTGAGCAGCGTCGACTTTCCCGAACCGCTCGGCCCCATAATGGCGGTGATTTCCGACGCCGGGAAATCGACATCGAATATAAGCGGCGTTTCACCATAGCTGAACGAGACATTATCGAGTCGTACGGCCGCGCCTTTTTCCACCGAAATGGACTGTTCCGGGCTGGTCGGCATCATGATTTCTCGCCCCTTCCCAGCCAGTCCGCGGCCAACACCAGCGCCAGGCAGACAAGGCCGAGCAGCAGCGCCAGGCCGGCGGCATCCTCGGTGCGGTAACTGCCCATGCGCGCCAGCAGCAGATAGGGCAAGGTCTGCACGGAATCGCTGCCGAACAGCGCAATGACGCCGAGATCGCCGAGCGACAGCGCCATGGCGAAAGCGAAGCCGGTGGCGAGCGGCCGCCGCAGCGACGGCCAGTCGACCAGCCGCAACCGGTTCCAGCCCGAGATACCAAGCTGTGCGCAGAGCCGTTCGTGGCGTTCGCTCGCCGCGTCATAGGCAGGGCGGATGGCGCGGATGGCGAACGGCATCGCCATCACCGCATTGACCGCAACCACCATGACAGGGGCAATCGCAAAGACATCGCCGACGGTGCGCAAGAGCAGGAACCAGCCGGCGCCGATGACGATGGGCGGCACCACCAGGACGAACCCCGCACCGGTGTCGGCCAGATGTTCGAGCAGTGTCCGCCGGCCCTGCCGCCGGGTGAGCGCCAGCGCCCGGCGCGCCATGACCAGCGACAGCGACAACGCCACAGAGAGCAGCGCCGATAGGAGGGAGAGCACGGCACTGGTCGCCGTCGCTTGCCGCACCGCGCTCTCGCCGGCCAGGCGGCCGAGATCGGCGCCAAGCCCGGCTGCCAACGTGGCCGCCATCGGCCCGGCGACAAACAGCAGTGCGAGCCCGATCGCCAATGCGTTCAGCACGGTCTCGGCCGCACCGGCTGAAAAATACCGGCGCGGCGCCACCGGCAGATTGGCATCCCCGACCATATTGGCGCCGAGCCGCGTCAAGGCCAGCACGACGACGAAGGTCAGGGCAATCTGCAGCAGGGTCAGCGTCACCGCCCGCGCCGGGTCGAAGTCAAAACGCAGCGCCTGGTATATGGCAACCTCGAGCGTCGTCGCGCTGGGTCCGCCGCCGAGCGTAAGCACGATGGTGAAGGAGGTGATGCACAGCATGAAAACGAGCCCGGCAACGCCGGGCAAGACCGCACGCAGCGGTGGCCATTCGATCAGCCGGAAGGCCGGCGCAGCACCCATGCCAAGCTGGCTCGCCAGCCGCCATTGGTCGGCCGGCACGGTCTGCAACGCCTCCAGGAACAGCCGCGTCGCTAGCGGCAGGTTGAAGAAGACATGGGCGACGAGTATGCCCGACAGGCCATAGATGCCGGGCCAGCTCTGGCCGCCTAGCGCGCCCAGCGTGCCGGCAAAATAGCCGGCGCGGCCATAGAGCGCCAAGACACCGAGTGCGGCAACAATGGCCGGCAGCGCCAGCGGCACGGCGAAAAGCTGCAGGATGAAGCCTCGCCCGAAAAGCTGTGGATGCCGCGACAGTGCACGCGCGACAAACAGCGCCGGTGCGACGGAGAGCAGGGTCGACAGCAGAGCCTGCCAGAGCGTGAAACGGACGACGCGCAAGAGATAGGAATCGAAAGCGGCGGCGGCGCCGGACAGGTCGCGTGTGGCTTCGACGACGAGCCCGGCGAATGCACCGCCGATCAGCAGCGCGATGGCGGCGAGCGCGACGATGCCGGCAGTGACGCGGGGATCGGCCGGATGACGCGTACGCATGTCGCGCTACCCGACGCTACGACAGGTGTTGATCGAAGGAAACACCTGACAATGGCCGAGCCCACCCCCCTCTGGCCTGCCGGCCATCTCCCCCTCAAGGGGGGGGATTGCGCACTCAGCCGCCTTCGCCAATCTCACAAGTGGCAGGACGAGGAGAGGCGACAAAGCTGCCGACCTCCCCCCTTGAGGGGGAGATGGCCGGCAGGCCAGAGGGGGGTGGCTTGGCGCAAACATCCGACGAGGCTTGAGCCCTACTTGCTCATCGCCGCAAGCCACTCATCGACCCAGGCCTTGCGGTTGGCCGCGACGTCTTCCGGGCTGAACAGCAAGGTCTTGGTCGGCTTGACCAGCTTGTCGAACGCCGGGTTGAGCGGCTTGTCGGTTTTGCCGGCCGGGAACATCCAGTTGGTTTCGGGAATGACATCCTGGAATTTCGGTCCGGTCATGAAGGCAATGAACTTTTCTGCCAGCGGGTTCTTCGCACCCTTGGTGGTGATCCCCGCAACCTCGATCTGCAGATATTCGCCCTCCTCGAAGGACGCCGCCTGGTAGCGCTCGGTGTTTTCGGCGACCATGTGGTAGGCCGGCGAGGTGGTGTAGGACAGCACCATCGGCGCCTCGCCCTTGGTGAACAGGCCGTAGGCCTCGCTCCAGCCCGGCGTTACCGTCAGCACCTTCGCCTTGAGTTTGGCCCAGGCTTCCGGCGCCTTGTCGCCATAGACCGACTTGACCCACAGCAGCAGGCCAAGGCCCGGCGTCGAGGTGCGCGGATCCTGGATGACGATCTTCTCTCCGGCATCGCCCTCGACCAATTCCCTGAGGCTCTTCGGCGGGCTCTTCAGTTTTTCGGTATCGTAGACGATGGCGAAATAGCCATAGTCGAACGGCACAAAAATATCGTCGCTCCAGCCGCCCGGCACACTGACGCCCGATATTGCGCCATGCGGCGAAAACAGGCCGGTTGCCTTGGCATCCGCCGTCAAATTGGTATCGAGGCCAAGTACGATATCGGCCTTGGTCGCGGCGCCTTCCAGCTTCACACGGTTGAGCAGCGCCACGCCGTCGGCGACCGAGACGAATTCGACGACGCAACTGCATTCGGCCTCGAAGGCCTTCTTCACCGCCGGTCCCGGACCCCAATCGGCGGTGAAGCTTTCATAGGTATAGACCGTCAGCCTATCCTGTGCCGATGCCTGCCCTGGCAAGGCGAGCGCGGATGCCGCAAGCAGGACAATTGAGACAAGAGAGTGGAAAAAACTGCGCATCGGCGCCTCCTTCGTTCGCGTTGAAAGGAATTGAGGCGTCGGGCTGTCCGAAACGTCTAATCCCTCCGCCGGTACAAACCGGATCAGGTTCAGCGGGTTGGCAGTCTTGCCTCTCAGCCGGTCCGCGAAAATCGCGTCCGGCACCCCGTTAGAGCGTTGCGACACATAGGCCCGGCGGAAGTGCTGCGCAAGCGGAAGTTTGCCGGGCATCCAAAGCCCAGCCTTCCGTTTCGTCTGCCGTTTCATCTTCCGTTTCCGGGGCAGGGCTGGTAAGGGCCACGAGATATGAGCACATTCACCATCCTGCTTGGCGGCGATCTCATCCGCACGCCGCTGCTCGACCGCCAGGTCGAAGGCTCGCGTGTCATCGCCGCCGATGCCGGCATCGGCCATGCCCGCATGCTGGGCCTGAGGCCGGAACTCTGGGTCGGCGATTTCGATTCGGTGCCTGCCGAGTTGCCGGAGGATCTGGCCGCCGTGCCACGGCAGGTGTTTCCCGCCGAAAAAGACAAGACCGACGGTGAACTCGCTATCGCCGCCGCACTCGAACGTGGTGCGACCAGCCTTGTGCTCGCAGGCGCCTTCGGCGGCAAACGTACCGACCACATCTTCCTGCATCTGGCGCTGAGCGTCCGGCTGGCGGAAGGCGGGACGGAAGTGCTTTTGACCAGCGGCGCACAGGAAGGCATTCCCTTGCTGCCGGGAAAGACTGACTTCGACTATGCCGACGGCACGCTGTTTTCGGTGCTCGGCTTTTCGGATCTCGCCGGCCTGACAGTCACCGGCGCCAAATGGCCGCTCGACCATGTCGAGGTTGCGTTCGGCTCGTCGCTGACCATTTCCAACGAGGTCAGGGGCCGGTTGGAAATCGCGCTGGCCAGCGGCCGCGCGCTGCTGCTCGCGCATCCCTATCCTCTTCCGGAAAGCTGAGCCCAGAAAGCTGACATGGCGCCGCCGCTTCTCAATCTCGACGGAATAAAGCTGACCTTTGGCGGCACGCCGCTGCTAGACGGTGCCGCCCTGACAGCCTCAGTTGGCGACAAGATCGCCCTGGTCGGCCGCAACGGCTCTGGCAAGTCGACGCTCCTCAAGATCGCCGCCGGGCTGATCGAACCGCAGGACGGCGAAGTCTTCCGCCAGCCATCGGCGACCGTGCGCTACTTGCCGCAAATGCCCGACATGGACGGCTTTGCGACTGTCCGCGCCTATGTCGAGGCGGGGCTCGGGCCGGCCGACGATCCCTACCGCGCCACCTACCTGATGGAGCATCTCGGCCTATCCGGCGAGGAACGGCCGAACGACCTCTCCGGCGGCGAGGCGCGGCGCGCCGCCCTCGCCCGCGTCATGGCGCCGGAGCCCGACATTCTCCTCCTCGATGAGCCGACCAATCATCTTGACCTTTCGGTCATCGAATGGCTGGAGGAGGAGCTTGCCCGCACCTCCTCGGCACTGGTCGTCATCTCGCATGACCGCCGTTTTCTCGAGCGCGTGTCACGCGCCACAATCTGGCTCGACCGCGGCCAGACCCGCCGTCTCGACAAGGGCTTTGGCTATTTCGAGGAATGGCGCGACACGGTGCTGGAGGAGGAAGAGCGCGAGCAGCACAAGCTCGGTCGCCAGATCGTCCGCGAGGAGCACTGGCTGCGCTATGGGGTGACAGCGCGGCGCAAGCGCAACATGCGCCGGCTCGGTGAGTTGCAGACCATGCGCCAGCGCTTTCGTGGTCATCGCGGCGCCGAGGGTGCGGCGACGATGACAGCCAGCGACGCCGCCGAATCCGGCAAGCTGGTGATCGAAGCCAAGAACATCGAGAAGAGCTTTGGCGATCTGACCGTGGTCAAGGGATTCTCGACCCGCATCCAGCGCGGCGATCGCGTCGGTCTGGTCGGGCCGAACGGCGCCGGCAAGACGACGCTGTTGAAGATGCTGACCGGCGAATTGAAGCCGGACGCGGGCAGGGTGCGGCTCGGCACAAATCTGGAGATCGCCACGCTCGACCAGAAGCGCGAAGCCGTCGACCCGCAGGAGACATTGGCGCAGTATCTCACCGACGGGCGCGGCGAGAACCTCGTCATCAATGGCGAGCAGCGCCACGTCGTCTCTTACATGAAAGACTTCCTGTTCAAGCCGGAACAGGCGCGCACGCCGGTGCGCGAGCTTTCAGGCGGCGAGCGGGCACGGCTGATCCTCGCCCGCGTTTTGGCGCGGCCGGCAAACCTGCTTGTGCTCGACGAGCCGACCAACGATCTTGACATGGAGACGCTGGAGCTGCTGCAGGAACTGGTCGCCGGCTTTGCCGGCACGGTGATCCTGGTCAGCCACGATCGCGATTTCCTCGACCGCACCGTGACCAGCATTATCGCGCCGGATGGTGACGGCCGCTGGATCGAATATGCCGGCGGCTATTCCGACATGCTGGCGCAGCGCGGCGGCACCAGGCTGGACGACCGCAGGGCGCGGCCAAAAGCAGAAGCCGGTGAAGCGACGGCGGCAAGCAGGAACGAAGCGGCCGCACCGAAGGGCCCGGCCAAGAAACTGTCGTTCAAGCAGAAATTCGCGCTGGAATCGCTGCCCAAGAAGATCGAGGCGGTGTCGGCCTCGATCTCGCGGCTGGAGAACAACATCGCCGATCCGGCCTATTACGAGCGTGACCCGGCCTCGTTCCAGAAGACGATTGCCGCGCTCGACAAGGAGCGCGTCACACTGGCAGCGCTCGAGGAGGAATGGCTGGAACTGGAAATGCTGCGCGAGGAGATGGAGGGGTAATTCGCGAGTTCAAGCACCTTGTCATTGCGACTAGAGAGGAATGCGCATATGTTATGCGCATACTGTGGAGGTGATCATGCGCAAAATTGCTGTGAATGCGGTTCGCCAGCCGGCAAATCTGTCGATCGACTCAAAGCTCATGAAGGAAGCCAAGGGGCTCGATGTGAATGTCTCGCGCGCCGCTGAAGCCGGCATCGCCGAGGCCGTGGCCGCCGAAAAGACGCGGCTGTGGAAGCTTGAGAACCGCGCGACGATAGATGCGTGGAACGAATATGTCGAAAAACACGGTATTCCGCTGGCAGAACATCGGCAATTCTGATGGCGCGCTACGACGTCTTCGCGGGTAGCATCGAAGGCGGCTATCTCCTCGACGTCCAGGCCGATCTGCTAGACCATTTCAAGACCCGGGTGGTCGTCCCGCTTCTGCCGGCTGCGATGGCGCCATCACCAATGCGAAAGCTCCACCCGATTTTCGAGATCAATGGTCGGAAATTGGTCATGGCCACCCATTTGATCGCCACGGTTGCGGCGACGGAACTGGGCGAGAGCCGACTGAATCTGACGAGGCATCACGACGAGATCGTGGCCGCGCTCGATATGCTGTTCCAGGGCTTCTGAACTGCTGGGGAACTTCGGGGTGGCGGACCGTCTTCACCCCGCCGTCTTAGTCTGCCAGGCCTTCAGCGCCTCGTCGAACACCTTCTCGCCTGGAATGCCCTTTTCCATGGTGAGCAGCGCCCGCCGCCCGGTCTTGTAGACGACCGGCACGTCGATCCAGTCCTGGCCTCTGAGCAAGGTCAGATTGGCGTCTTCATCCGCCTTGGTATCGTTGAGCGCAACCAGGAAGAAACCGTCGGCGATCTTGGCCGGGATGCCGATCAGCGGGCTTCCGGCATCCTGCTCGGAGCCCTTCATGGCGACACGCAGGATGTTGTCGACGCCGCCGCCCTCGAAGCCGTCAGGCGTCAGGAAGATCATCTCGATGATATGGCTGGCCGGCAGCGTCTGGTCGGTGTTGCGACGGATCGTCATGCGCAACTGGATATCCTTGCCTGGAATGGTCGCCTCGGCGCGGATCGCCGGCTCGGGCGGCAAGTCGCCGCCGGGCGATTCCTGCACTAGCGACCAGACGATGTTGCCGGGCTCGGCCGAGCCTTGAGCGGTGCTGGTGCGCTCCTCGTAGAAGATCGCCTTCTGGCCGACGGCCAACGTGGCTTGCGGCGGAACTGCCGTTGGTGCCGCTGCCGGTGCGGGCGGCGGGGCGGCCGCTGCAGCATCGGCCGGCGCTGCTGCCCCGTTGGCGGGCGGCGTCGCGGGAGTTGGTGCAGCGGACCCATCGACTGCTGGAGCATTGGCCGTGGCTTGCTTGTCGGCGGGTGCGGCCGGTGCCGGCGCGGCGGGTGCCGGGGTGGTCGGCGCCTGTGCGGCCGATGGCGGCGTGGTCAGTGCGGCGACGGATTCGCCTTCGCCGATGCCCGCCTGCCCGGCCGCGGGGCCGGGATCGACTTCGTGGCCCTCGGGCGTCAGGCGCTGCGTGAACTTCGCGCCCTCGCCGGCCTCCGTCGGAGGCGCGGCGGCCGGTACGGCCGCATCGGCCTCCGGCTTGGCCGGGGCTGGTTTTACCAGCGGTTCGGTGGCGACGGCTTTGGTCGAGTCGAGGCCGAGCATGCTGCCGAACGCATCCTTGTTCAGCCAGATGCCATAGCCACCACCGGCAATGACAAGCAAGGCAATGGCGGCGGCGATCAGACCGCCATAGCTGCGCCTGCGCTCGGCAGGATGGAGCCGCTGGAACGTGTCCTCCGCGGGGCCGCCGTCGTTGGAAAAGTCGTCGCCCCGAAAAACGCCGTCTTGGCCGTCAGCCGTCGGAAGATCCATATCGGACGGCGGCGGACCAGCGCGCTCCTGAGAAAGAGCGACGGGCTGCGGCTTTTGCCAGTTCGGCGCCGGCTTGGCGGGCGTGGGCTGCCAGGCTGGCCCGGTCTTTGCCGGCTCGGTCTTGGCCGGCTGCCATGCCGGCTCCGTCTTTGCTGGCTGTCGGATATGGCTGGACTGGTTCTTGTTGCGGTCGATGGAGGAGAAGATGTCCTCCAGTTCCGCCAGCGGGTCGGGTGGCGGCGCAGGCTTGGCATAGTCCCGCTCGACTTTGGCGATGGCGTCTTCCAGTGCACGCATCTGCCGGTCGACATCGGAAGGCGTCATCGTGGCCTTCTCTGCCAGTTGTTTCGCGATTGACGAACGGGCCCTGTCATAGACCCTGGCGCGCACTTCCGCCGACGGCTCACCGAGTTTATCGAGCGCCTTTTTCAGAATAGGAACAAAATCTACCATACGTCAGTCGACCTGCATTTGTTTCTGGGCCGGCCCCCGCAAATCAGCCGCAATGCCCGGAAGGCTGAGAAACTAGTCTTGAAACGGATCGGTCACAAGTATCGTGTCGTCCCGTTCAGGGCTGGTGGAAAGGAGTGCGACCGGCGCGCCGATCAGCTCTTCGATGTAGCGGACGTACTTCACCGCCTGGGCCGGCAGGTCGTTCCAGCTGCGCGCGCCGGCAGTGGTGCCTTTCCACCCCTCCAGCGTCTCGTAGACCGGTTCGACGCGGGCCTGCGCACCCTGGCTGGCCGGCAGGTAATCGATCGCCTCGCCGTCGAGTCGGTAGCCGGTACAGACCTTGATCTCGTCCAGCCCATCGAGCACATCGAGCTTGGTCAGCGCAATGCCCTTGATGCCGTTGACGGCGACGGCCTGGCGGACCAGCACGGCATCGAACCAGCCGCAGCGCCGCTTGCGGCCGGTGACGACGCCGAATTCATGGCCGCGCGTGCCCAGGAACTCGCCGATCTCGTTCTTCTGTTCGGTTGGAAACGGGCCTTCGCCGACGCGCGTCGTATAGGCCTTGGTGATGCCGAGCACATAGCCGATGGCGCCCGGCCCGACACCCGACCCGGCGGCGGCCTGACCGGCAACCGTATTGGACGAGGTGACGAACGGATAGGTGCCGTGGTCGATGTCGAGCAACGTGCCTTGCGCGCCCTCGAACAGGATGCGCTCGCCGGCGCGGCGCTTGTCGTCGAGGATTTTCCAGACGCGGTCCATATAGGGCAGGATCTCGTCGGCCACCGAGATCAGCTCGCTCATGATCGCCTCATGCGTGACCTCGGCATGGCCGAGCCCGCGCCGCAGCGCATTGTGGTGCGTCAGCAGCCTGTCGACCTTCAAGGGCAGCGTTTCCAAATCCGCCAAATCCATCACCCTGACCGCGCGCCGGCCCACCTTGTCTTCATAGGCGGGACCGATGCCGCGACGGGTCGTGCCGATCTTCGTTCCGGAATTGGAAGCGGCGTCCTCGCGAAATCCGTCCAGCTCCCGGTGCAAGGACAGGATAAGCGCGGTGTTTTCGGCTATTTTCAGGCGGTCTGGCGTCACCTCGATGCCCTGCGCCTTCAATTTCGCAACCTCCGCGACGAAAGCGTGCGGATCGAAGACGACGCCATTGCCGATGATGGAAAGCTTGCCTTGCCGCACCACGCCGGACGGCAGCAGCGACAGCTTGTAGACCTTGCCGTCGACGACCAGCGTGTGGCCGGCATTGTGGCCGCCCTGGAAGCGCACGACAACATCGGCGCGCTCCGACAGCCAGTCTACGATCTTGCCTTTGCCCTCATCGCCCCATTGCGAGCCGACGACCACCACATTGGCCATATTTCTTTTCCCTTGAGACGCCGCACGAGCAGCTTGAAACAATTCGAAACGATAGGCCTCTATCGCATCGGCCCCCAAAATCGGAATCGATTTTCGGAAAAGCACGACGCGAGATTAAAGCCTTCCGACGCGTACTTTGTAGCGTCCAATTGCACGCACGTCGCTCTATAGCGTCAAGACCCGGCGAGCGCGACCACTCTTTGCCGCCCAAAACGCTCCGAGGCACAACAATTTTCGTCTTTGACATCATTTACTTGGGCTGGCGGTCGCAATAGGCCCACACCGACCGTCAAATTCCCTCTGCCTGGCCGGGAGTTCACGATGCATCGAGCCGCCTATCTGTTCCTGCTGTGCACCACCTTGCTGTGGGGCGGCAACTCCGTGGCGGGAAAGCTGGCGGTCGGTCATATCTCGCCGATGACGCTGGTCTTCCTGCGTTGGCTGCTGGCGGTTCTGATCCTGCTGCCGATCGGCTGGGGAACGCTACGCCAAGACTGGCCGGTGGTGCGCAGGCACTGGTTGCTGCTTGGCGGGCTCGGCGCTTGCGGCTTCGCCTTTTTCAATGCGATCTTCTACACGGCGCTCAACTACACGACGGCGATCAACGTCTCGATCGAGCAGGCGGCGATACCGATCGTGATCATCATCGCCAATTTCGTGCTGTTTCGTCTGCGGGTGAACCGGGTGCAGATGGCTGGCGTCGTGCTGACCATCATTGGCGTCGCGGTGACGGCGAGCCATGGCGACCTGCGCCAGCTTCTCAAGCTGGATCTCAACTTTGGCGACGCGATCATGCTGGTCGCCGTGCTTTGCTACTCCTTCTATTCGGTGGGGTTGCGGCTGAAGCCGGTCATCCGCTGGCAGAGCCTGATGCTGGCGCTGTCGGTTGCCGCACTCGTCACATCGCTGCCTTTCTTCCTGTGGGAGATTGCCGCCGGCAAGGTCATCGTCCCCGATGCCCGCGGCTGGGCGGTCGCGTTCTATACCGCCATCGGTGCTTCGGTCATCTCGCAGATCTTCTATATCAGGGGCAACGAGCTGATCGGCGCCAACCGGGCCGGCCTGTTCATCAATCTGGTGCCGATCTTCGGTACGCTGCTATCGGTGCTGATTGTCGGTGAGACATTCCAGCTCTATCAGGCGCTGGCTCTCGCGCTGGTGCTCGGTGGCATCAGCCTCGCCGAATACAGCGGACGGAAGATGGCGGCATCCGCTGCTGAATGAAGTCGCTTGCCGCGACGTTCCGCCGCCCCGCGTGCTGCTGCACACGGGGCGGCCGAATTTCAGGCTATCCCCACATCGAAATGCAGCCGCTTGGCGGAGTCGATCGATTTGTGCGAGCGCACCTGCGCCAACACGTTTTCCGGGAACGGCGCATCGAGATAGAGCAATGCGATGGCATCGCCGCCCGGCCGGTTGCGGCCGAGCTGGAAGTTGGCGATGTTGACGCCGTTCTCGCCGCACACCGTGCCGAGCAGGCCGATGATGCCGGGCGCGTCGGCATTGGTCGTGTAGAGCATGTGCTGGCCGACCTCTGCGTCGAGATTGATGCCCTTGATCTGGATGAAGCGCGGCTTGCCGTCCGAAAAACAGGTGCCGGCGATCGAGCGCGTCCTGTGCTCGGTCTTGACCGTCAGCTTGATATAGCCGTCGAACACGCCCGACTTGTCACGCTTGACCTCGGCGACGATAATGCCGCGCTCCTTCACCATGATCGGCGCCGACACCATGTTGACGTCGGAGACCTGCGGCCGGATCAGCCCGGCAAGGGTGGCACTGATCAGCGCGCGCGTGTTCATCGTCGCGGTCGAGCCGTCGAACAGTATCTCGACCTCCTTGATCGGATCCTCGGTGACCTGTCCGACAAAGGCGCCGAGCACTTCGGCAAGCTTGACGAAAGGTTTCAGCCGCGGCGCCTCTTCGGCGGTGATCGACGGCATGTTGATGGCGTTGGAAACGGCGCCCTTGATCAAATAGTCGGACATCTGCTCGGCGACATGCAGGGCGACATTCTCCTGCGCTTCGGTGGTCGACGCGCCGAGATGCGGCGTCGCCACGACATTCTCCATGCCGAACAGTGCGTTGTTGTCCGCCGGTTCGACCTCGAACACGTCGATGCCGGCGCCGGCCACCTTGCCGCTCTTCAGCGCCGCGATCAGGTCGGCCTCGACGATCAGCCCGCCACGGGCGCAGTTGATGATACGCACGCCGGTCTTCATCTTGGCGATCGCCGCGGCGTCGATGATGTTGCGCGTCTTGTCGGTAAGCGGCGTGTGCAGCGTGATGAAGTCGGCGCGGGCGAACAGCTCGTCGAGCTCGACCTTTTCGACGCCGAGCTCCTCGGCGCGGCTGTCCGACAGGAATGGATCGAAGGCGATGACATGCATCTTCAGGCCGACGCCGCGCGTAGCGACGATCGAACCGATATTGCCGCAGCCGATGATGCCCAGCGTCTTGCCGGTGATCTCGACACCCATGAAGCGGTTCTTTTCCCATTTGCCGGCGTGGGTCGAGGCGTTGGCCTCCGGTATCTGGCGGGCCAGCGCGAAGATCATGGCGACGGCATGCTCGGCGGTGGTGATCGAATTGCCGAAGGGCGTGTTCATCACGATGATGCCCTTGCGGCTCGCCGCCGGGATGTCGACATTGTCGACGCCGATGCCGGCGCGGCCCACGACCTTCAGCCTGGTCGCGGCATTGATCAGCTTCTCCGTGACCTTTGTCGCCGAGCGGATGGCCAGCCCATCATACTGGCCGATCACTTCGAGCAGTTTTTCCTTGTCCTTGCCGAGATCCGGCAAATAGTCGACCTCGATGCCGCGATCCCTGAAGATCTGCACGGCGGTGGTGGAAAGTTTGTCTGAGACGAGAACGCGGGGCATTGGCTTGGTCCTTTGCGATTGGCGTCCCTCCCCCTTGAGGGGAGGGTCGGCGCGAAGCGCCGGGGTGGGGTCGTTGCGGCCGGATGCGGCCAAATCTTTTTCTTTCTGGATGGCGGATCGTTGAGCGGGTGGAGGCGACCCCACCTGGCCCTTCGGGCCACCCTCCCCTCGAGGGGGAGGGAGTCAGGCCGCCGCTTTGAGCGACGCCTTTTGCGCCGCAAAGGCCCAGTCGAGCCAGGGCAGCAGCGCTTCGAGATCGGAGGTCTCGACTGTCGCGCCGCACCAGATGCGCAGGCCGGGCGGTGCATCGCGGTAGGCGCCGATGTCGTAGGCGACGCCTTCCTTGTCGAGCACCGAGACAATTGCCTTGGCGAACGCAGCCTGTCCATCGGCGTCGAGTGCAGCGACTTGCCGGTCGGTGAAGGAAAGGCAGACCGATGTGTTCGAACGCGTCGCCGGGTCTACGGCAAGATGGCCGAGCCAGGAAGATTTTCCGACAAAGCGATCGAGAACGGCGGCATTGGCATCCGCTCTGGTGACCAGCGCGTCGAGGCCGCCGATCGACTTCGCCCAACGCAGCGCGTCGAGATAGTCCTCGACGCACAGCATCGACGGCGTGTTGATGGTCTCGCCCTTGAATATGCCTTCGATCAGCTTGCCCCCCGAGGTGAGACGGAAGATCTTCGGCAGCGGCCAGGCCGGTTTGTAGCTTTCCAGGCGTTCCACGGCGCGCGGGCTGAGGATCAGCATTCCGTGCGCGCCCTCACCGCCCAGCACCTTCTGCCAGGAGAAGGTGACAACGTCGAGTTTCTGAAAATCGAGCTGTTGCGCAAAGGCCGCCGAAGTAGCGTCGCAGATGGTCAGGCCCTTGCGTGTGGCCGGGATGAAGTCGCCGTTCGGCACGCGCACGCCCGACGTCGTGCCGTTCCAGGTGAAGACCACGTCGCGGTCGAAGTCGATTTTGGTCAGGTCGGGCAGTGCGCCGTAGTCAGCCTCTAACCTGCGCACATCGGCGAGCCTCAGCTGCTTGACCACATCGGTGACCCAGCCGGAGCCGAAGCTCTCCCAGGCCACCATGTCGACGCCGCGCTCGCCGAGCAGCGACCACAGCGCCATTTCGACCGCGCCGGTATCCGAGGCCGGCACGATGCCGATGCGGTAATCCGCCGGAACCTGGAGGATTTCCCGCGTCAGCTCGATCGCTTGTTCGAGCTTGGTCTTGCCGATCTTGGCACGGTGCGAGCGCCCGAGCGCGGCATTTTTGAGCGCCTCGACCGACCAGCCGGGGCGTTTTGCACAGGGACCTGAGGAAAAATTGGGATTTGCCGGACGGAATCCGGGCTTGGTATGCGTGGACATCGTGGTCTATCCTTCCAGATAGTGGCCCCTCGTTGGGGAGGGGTGGCCCACGGATGGCGATATGCGTTCAGGCTTTCGGCGTCAAGGGGAAAGTTTTGTCGCTGCCGGGATATTGCCGAGGGCGAAACGCAAACGGCGGGCCTGCGACCCGCCATTGTCAACGCCTCGGCTTCGATCGAGCCTACCAGAGATCGTAGCGTAGTCCGACTTTGACTTGATGATTGTTGATCCCTTTGCGGATCGGAAAAGAAGTCAGACTCTCGGCAGTCACATATTCGGCGTCTGGCGCGGAAAAATACTGATAGCCCAGATCGACTGAGACGTTCTTGGACACTTGGTAGGCAAGGCCGGCATTCAGCGTGTAGGCGAAGGAGTATTGGGTCTTGTTGTCACGCAGGACGAAATCGTCGGTGGGGTCGGCGTTGTCGGTGAAGTAGCTCGCCGAGAGGCGACGCTTGCTCTGCAGGATACCGACACCAGCGCCGAGATAAGGTGTGATTCCGACATAGGTCCCAAGATCGACATAGCCATTGAGTATGCCTGAGAAGGCATAGTTCTTCAGGGTCGCCGATGCCACGGTCGTTCCGTCGTTATAGCCGACGTCGATCTTGTTGCCGGGAAGATAGCCGACATTGAGATCGGCGCGCAAATAGTCGTTGAAATGGTAGCCGAAGCCGATGCTGGCGAAGATGGGATCTTCCTTTTCGTCGAAGCTCGCGGGTGTAAAGGCGAAATGCTCATCCTTGAAGCTCTTCTGCACCAGATAGGAGACATCGCCACGCAGATACCATCCCGAGCCAACCTCGACCGGTACATAGTCGGGCGCCTGGTCGACATAGACCGGCGGTTCGTAATCGGCGCCAAGCGCCGGCGTCAGCGGCACCAGGACGACTGCTGCAAGCGCCAGTGCTACAGGCGATTTGAATGTCATGGTCCTCGGCTCCCGAACTTGGCGCATTCGCGATCGCGCGCCGTTTCAGACAGCATTGTTAACCATAGTGGTTAAGTGCGGGTTAAGGATAACAAGGCGTTAGCAATTGATTTGATCCGCCTTCGCTCCTCGAGCCGGACGGTGTTACAGAGCGCCGCAGCATGTTTAGGCAGCCAAACGAAACCGCCCGGCATCAGCCGGGCGGTCAACGAATTCCTCGATTTCGAAGCGACTACTTGGTGTAGACGGGCTCGGGTTCCGGAACATAAGGTTCCGGTTCAACGCAGTCCGATCTGCCGAACTGGTAGCGCAGGCCGCCGCGCACCTCATGAACATTGATGCCATTGTCATAGCCGGGGCCGACGCCGCTGCCGAAGTCGAACATCTTCCCACCGTTTATATGGCTGTAGCGGTAGCCGACGTCGAGTTTGACGCGATCGGTCAAACAGTAGGATGCGCCAACCATGGCAGCATAGGCAAAACGCCAGCCCTTGCCGCCGTGGTGGAAGAATTCACCGTCTTCATCGCTGTTGTGGAGTGTATCCCACTTAACCCAGGCGCCGCCGATGCCGGCGCCGACATAGGGCGTGATACCGTGCCATGTGCCGATATCGACATAGGCGTTGGCGAGCAGCAGCAGCGCGGTATAGGACGAGGTGTCGACCGAAGTACACGGATCTCCATCAAGGCAGATGCCGCTGGTCGAGCCGCGGAAGGTGGATTTGCTCATCCAGTCCGCGGTCAAGTCGGTGCGGAAGTGCCGGTCGATTTGATAGCCAACGCCGGCACCGGCCGAGAAAGCACTCTTCAGCTTGCCGCTGTCAAAAGTGCCGGTTCCGGGAGGCGGTCCGTAGGTGATATAGTCGGCGCCGCGAAACTTCGACCAGTGATAGTCGATGTCGCCACGGATATACCAGCCGCCAAAGTCGGCCGGCTGCTCGTAGGCGATCGGTGGCGGCGCCTCCTCGACGACGGGCGGCTCGACGAAATCGGCGGCGAATGCCGGCCCGGCGCCGGCAAACAGCGCGGCCAGGAGAGCCATTCTTGCTGTGTTGAACATGCTTTATCACCCCTGAGAACCCTCGAACGGCGAACGCGCCCGAAATGTGATTGACCTCAGTTGTGGATAATGAATCGGAAAGGTTAAAAGGCGTTTAACCGTATTGATTAACCACGAATCACTAAAAGTGGAGCAATCTGGCGGCCGTTGCTGCAGGCGGAGCTGGCCGCGACTCAATAAAATGCCCGCCGGCAAGGCGGGCTTTTGAACCGATGTTGGAGGGAGATCAGGCGGCGCTGCGCGTTTCCGAAATGACCTCGACGATGTCGTTGACCACGGACTCGACAAGCTGCGGGTCGTCGCCCTCCGCCATGACGCGGATGAGCGGCTCCGTGCCGGATGGCCGGATGACCAGGCGCCCGGCCTTGCCGAGGCGATTGCGCGCATCTTCGATCGCCGCCTTGACCGGCGCCTCCTCCAGCGGCTTGCCGCCGGAAATATGCACATTCTTCAAAAGCTGCGGCACCGGCTCGAATTTCTTCGACAGTTCGCTGACCGGCCGGTTATGGCGCTTGATGCAGGCGAGCACCTGGAGCGCCGAGACGAGCCCGTCGCCGGTAGTCGAGAAATCGGACAGCACGATGTGGCCCGACTGTTCGCCGCCGACATTGAGCCCATGGGCACGCATGTGCTCGACGACATAGCGGTCACCGACCTTGGTGCGATGCAACTGCAGGTTCATGTCGCCGAGGAAGCGTTCGAGGCCGAGATTGGACATCACCGTCGAGACGACGCCGCCGCCGGCCAGCCGTCCGCTCTGGTGCCAGGATTCGGCGATCAGTGCCATGATCTGGTCGCCATCGACGATCGCGCCGTTTTCATCGACGATAACGACGCGGTCGGCATCGCCGTCGAGCGCAATGCCGATATCGGCGCGCACCTCGTGCACCTTCTTTTGCAGGCCGGCCGGATGAGTCGAGCCGCATTCCTTGTTGATGTTGAAGCCGTTGGGCTCGACATTGATGGCAACGACCTCGGCGCCGAGTTCCCACAGCGCGTCGGGCGCCACCTTGTAGGCGGCGCCATTGGCGCAATCGACGACGATGCGCAGGCCCGACAGCGACATCGAGCGCGGCAGCGTGCGCTTGGCGAATTCGATATAGCGGTCATGCACGCCGTCGACGCGTTTGGCGCGGCCGAGCCCATCGGAATCGGCGAGCGCCAGTTCGATATCCTTGTCGAGCATCCCCTCGATACGCTCCTCGATCTCATCGGACAGCTTGTAGCCGTCGGGACCGAACAGCTTGATGCCGTTGTCGTAATAGGGGTTGTGCGAGGCAGAGATCATCACGCCGATATCGGCGCGCAGCGAGCGCACCAGCATGGCAACAGCCGGCGTCGGAATCGGGCCGAGCAGGAAGACATCCATGCCGGCGGCGCACAGGCCGGATACCATCGCGTTCTCGATCATGTAGCCGGAAAGCCTGGTATCCTTGCCGAGCACGACGCGGTGGCGGTGGCTGCCGCGCTGGAACGAGAGGCCGGCGGCCATGCCGACCCGCATGGCGACCTCCGCCGTCATTGGAAACTTGTTGGCTCGCCCACGAATGCCGTCCGTACCGAAATAATGTCCTGCCATGTTCGCCAGCTTCCCGATGGTTCTTTCCGAGCATCTCATGCCATAAAATGGCCCAAGCCCCGTCATCACATTGTATGATTATGGACGACCAATCCTTAGAAAATTATTGTTTTGTGTGTTTTGCGTCACGCTAGTGTGTTGATTTTCAAGTTCCGAGCCCTTGTTGCGGCAGCAACATCAGAAACGTCAACTCAAACCTCATCTGGATCCTTTGGTCTGTGGCAGTGTGGCCTTGAACCCGAATCCGCATCGTGCTGCTCCAGACAGTGGTAGGCTCAGGTCCGCCGCACCCGCCGATTTGACTGGCTGTCATGCGACGCATTGTCCTCGCTGGGAACCAGCCATATGCGCGCTCTCCGTGCAATAAACCCGGACGAACTTGGCCGGGAGACAGTCCCGGCAACGAATTCATCACCTTAAAGAAAAGAATGCACTTCTAAATTTGTCTCTACGCTACTTAGCATCTGGCGCAACCAGCCGTTGAGCGCTATTGCTGCACTGGGACATATCATGAACCGCCGTAGGGAGAAAACGCATGCTCATCCACCGACTTGCCACTTTGACGGGTCTTGCCGTCGCGACCTTATTCCTGGCGGCGCCTGCCAACGCGCTGACCATGGCCGAGTGCAGCACCAAGTATAACGCGGCTAAGGATGCGGGAACGCTTGGCGGGCAGAACTGGAACCAGTTCCGCAAGGCCCAATGCGGCACCGATGCCACCGCCGCTACAACCGAACCCGCGCCAGCCAAAGCCACGGCCAAGGCCGCCGACACGACCAAGGCAGCCGCCGCCGACGATGCGGCGCCGGGCCTGACGGCGAAGGAGTGCAGCACCAAATACCAGGCCGCCAAGGCTGCCGGCACGCTCAACGGCATGAAGTGGAACGACTTCCGCAAGACCCAGTGCGCCGCCGGCGCGACGGCAGCCGCACAACCCGCCGCCACGACCAAAGCAGCGGCGGCCAGCAGCGATGACGCGGCGCCTGGGCTGACGGCCAAGGAGTGCAGCACCAAATACCAGGCCGCCAAGGCTGCCGGCACGCTCAACGGCATGAAATGGAACGACTTCCGCAAGAGTGAATGCGCCGCCGGCGGAACTGCAGCCGCACAGCCTGCCGCGGCACCTGCCAAGGCGACGACAGCCGCCGCGACCGATACCGGCAAAGGCCTCAGCATGGCGGATTGCAGCGCCAAATATCAGGCTGCCAAGGCCGGCAACACGCTGAATGGCATGAAGTGGAACGACTTCCGCAAGAGCCAATGCGGCGCCGGCGCAGCCGACGACGACACCCTGCCGGCTCCCGACGCCAAGTACACCGGCGATCCGCAACCGCCGACCATCACCGCCCCCCAGGGCGTGAAATTCCCGACGACGATCTCCAAGAAGTATGCAACCGAGACCCCGGCCAAGGGCCGCATGCACACCTGCCTCGACCTCTACTACGCCAACAAGGACGCCAACACGCTGGGCGGCCTCAGGTGGATCCAGAAGGGCGGCGGCTTCTACAGCCTGTGCAACGCCAAGCTGAAGAGCTGACCGGCGCCACCATCCGACGACATGAGCCCGCGAGCCCCAAGGTTCGCGGGCTTTTTTGTTGCTGCCGAACAAGTGAGAGGGCCTTCCGAGGTCGAACCAACAGTCAGATCGCGTTTCTTCGCTCTGTCCGGCCGACATCGATCTCGGCACCACCGGAACTTTCACAGCCAGAAGCAGAAAACCCGCCTCAGCGGGCGGGTCGTCAGCGCCAATTGGCACTATACCCAAATTAATAGCATAGCTGCCGGCACAAAGCAAGAACAAAATGTGGCGCCGCCGGCAAAAAAATGCGAGCTTCATTCTCCGGCGCGCTTTGTCGATCTTCCCGAAATCGTCAACGAGGACGATAGAAGGCCCCATTCCTTCGCGCCCCTCTCTGTCCTGCCGGACATCTCCCCCACGAGGGGGAGATTGGCCGTCATCGTCACTTTCGCCAATTTCCAGCGATGCAGGAAGGGTCGCATTCCCCAAGAGAAAACGCCGCGGTTAGAGCCGCGGCGTTTCGAAGTCGATCTGTCCTGGGCCGGAGCCTAGCTTGATGGCTGGGGTTCCATGCCGCCTTCGGGCTCGGGGCCTTTCTTGCGGCGGCCGGACTTCGGCACGGCCGAGCCGCGGCTCGGCGGCGTATCGTCGCCAAGGTCGCGCGCGGGCTTATTGCCGGCGATCAGCTGCTTGATCTCCTCGCCGGACAGCGTCTCGTATTCGAGAAGGCCCTGCGCCAGCGCGATCCATTCCTTCTTTTTCTTGGTCAGGATGGACCTTGCCGTCGAATAGGCCTCGTCGATCAGCCGGCGCACTTCGGCGTCGATGATCTGCGCCGTCTCTTCCGAGATGTTCTGCGTGCGCGCCACCGAATGGCCGAGGAACACCTCCTCCTGGTTGTCGCCATAGGCGACATGGCCGAGCTTGTCCGAGAAGCCCCAGCGCGTCACCATGGCACGCGCCAGCTTGGTCGCCTGCTCGATATCGGAGGAGGCGCCGGAGGTGATGTTCTCCTTGCCGAATTTGAACTCCTCGGCGACACGGCCGCCCATCATGATGGCGAGGCGCGAGATCATGTATTTGTAGCTCATCGAATAGCGGTCGCCTTCCGGCAGCTGCATGACCATGCCGAGTGCCCGGCCGCGCGGGATGATGGTCGCCTTGTGCAGCGGATCGGCCGACGGCACGTTGAGCGCTAGGATGGCATGACCGGCCTCGTGATAGGCGGTCAGCTCCTTCTCGGCCTGTGTCATCGCCGACGAGCGGCGCTCGGCGCCCATCATGATCTTGTCCTTGGCGTCCTCGAATTCGGCCATGGTGACGAGGCGCTTGTTGCGCCGCGCCGCCATCAGGGCGGATTCGTTGACCAGGTTCATCAGGTCGGCGCCGGAAAAGCCCGGCGTGCCGCGCGCGATCACCTTGAGGTCGACATTGGGCGCCAGCGGCACGTTGCGCACATGCACTTTCAGGATCTTCTCGCGGCCGACGATGTCGGGGTTCGGCACCACCACCTGGCGGTCGAAGCGGCCCGGCCTCAGCAGCGCCGGATCGAGCACGTCCGGCCGATTGGTGGCGGCGATCAGGATGATGCTTTCGTTGGATTCGAAGCCATCCATCTCGACCAGCAGCTGGTTCAGCGTCTGCTCGCGTTCATCATTGCCGCCGCCGAGGCCGGCGCCGCGATGGCGGCCGACCGCGTCGATTTCGTCGATGAAGATGATGCAAGGCGCGTTCTTCTTGGCCTGGTCGAACATGTCGCGGACGCGGCTTGCGCCGACGCCGACGAACATCTCGACGAAGTCCGAGCCCGAAATGGTGAAGAACGGCACGTTGGCTTCACCCGCGACCGAGCGGGCGAGCAGCGTCTTGCCGGTTCCGGGAGGACCGACGAGCAGCACGCCGCGCGGGATCTTGCCGCCGAGCCGCTGGAATTTCTGCGGGTCGCGCAGGAATTCGACGATCTCTTCCAGATCTTCCTTGGCTTCGTCGACGCCGGCGACGTCCTGGAAGGTGACGCGGCCATGTGCTTCGGTCAAAAGCTTGGCCTTCGACTTGCCGAAGCCCATGGCGCGGCCGGAACCGGACTGCATCTGGCGCATGAAGAATATCCAGACGCCGAGGATGAGGATCATCGGCAGCCAGGAGATCAGGGTGCCGAACAGCGAATTGGAGCCGTCGGATTCAGGACGCGCATTGATGGTGACGTTCTTGTCCTGCAGCCGCGAAACCAGCGACGGATCCCCAGGCGAATAGGTCTGGAAGCCGTTGGAACTGTCAGTGTAGTTGCCGGAGATACGGGCGCCGGCGATGGTCACCGACTTGATCCGTCCCGCCGCGACTTCCTGCAGGAACTGCGAATAGGGAACATCGCTCGAGGCTCCACGCGTCTGCGGCGTCTGGAAAAGATTGAAGAGAGCGATGAGCAGGACCGCTATGATCGCCCAGAGCGCGAGGTTGCGATAATTCGGATTCATCAATTGTCCCGTTGGCGCCGCTGGGCGGACACGCGTCGTGAGAGGAAACTTGGCCATAACATAGGGAGAGCGTTCCCCCTTGCCAAGCATAACAGCAGGTCTCGGTTAAGCATTCGGCCGTGGTAGGCCGGCACTGTGGCCACCGAATGGCGAGGCTGGAACCGGCGCCGCGCCAAGCAAGGCGGCGACGGCATCGGCCGGCGCCAGATCGAAGGACGGCAGGAAACGGGCGAAGGGCGCGACTGCCGGATATGCGGCGACAGCCGCCGGCATCGGGCCTTCCCCGGGCAAACCCGGGCCTTCCCCGAGCAAACCAAGGCATTCGCCGTCCCGCCAGAGCGCCGGCTCGGCGGCCAGGGCTGCGCGTACAAGACTTGCCGGCGTGCCATGCCCTTCAATTGCCCGCTTTGCGGCAAGAGCCGCCCCGAGCGGTGCTACCAACAGCGGCGCGATCAACAATGCACCTGGACTGTCGCCCAATGTGATCCGTCTGCGGCCGTCCCACAGGGCATTGTCGGAAACCGCAACAGCGGGCGGCAGATCGCGCAATTCGCGGTGCAGAAAGATGCCGGTACGCCGGGCATCGATCACGGTCCGCGACAATGTGGCACAAAGCGGCCCGGTGCGGAACCGGCCGAAAAGGGCTTCGCTGCGGGCCTGGTCGGGAAGGAAGGCGGTGCCGCCGGTCGCCGCCAGCAGGATGCGCAGCGCATAAATGGCCGCCCGGCTGTCGGCGGCCGTCGCAAAATCACGATCGAGGCGGACGAGGCCGGCGGCCGGCCTGGAGGCCAAGTTGCGGATCAGCATGGCGGCGCGATGTCCCAGCTGCTCACGCTCGACCGCCGCCTTTCTGGCCAGCGCTATCGCTTCAGCCACGCGAGGCGTACCATCGCCTTCGGCAAGTGCTGCGCGGACGCGCGGCCGCTCGAAAGCGGTGTCGGCATTGGTCGGATCTTCGATCCAGGCAACCTGTTCACGCCGCAGGAATTCGCGCAGGTCAGCACGCCTTATGCCGAGCAGCGGCCGCACGATCCAGTGCCGCCACTCGTAGAGGGTTGCCGGCGCCATGCCGGCAAGGCCCCGCCCTTCGTCGCGCGGCCTCTCCTCACCTGGCCCGTCGTCACGTGCTTGCCGCATCAGCACGGTCTCGGCCTGGTCGTCGGCGGTGTGGCCGGTCAGGATCAGGCCGATGCCTGTCGCGTCGGCGGCCTCGGCGAGCAGCCGGTATCGGGCTTCGCGCGCGGCGGCAGGCAGGCCGGTCGAGGGTTTGTGCCCCGACCAGGCGAGGACGCGATGGGCAATGCCGCGCGCCGCGCACAGCCTGGCCACGGCTTGCGCTTCCGCTGCCGCTTGCGGCCGCAATTGATGATCGATCGTTACCGCCAGCAATTTCGTTGCCGGGGCGTTACGGTCGAGATGGGCTTTGAGGAGGAGGAGAAGGGCGGTCGAGTCGCTGCCGCCGGACACGGCCGCAACAGCGCCGTTGGAAAAGTCGATCCGCGAAAAATCCGAAAGGTCAGGCTCGGTGTCGAGCATCATGCATGTCGCCCAAAAGTGGACCCGGTTTTGGGGCTACGACATGCAACAGAAAAACTAGCACGCCGCGAGCGCCCTTTCCTGCTTGACCCGCTCCTTGAGCGCGCCGGAAATATCGGGATAGCGCTTGCCGATCTCGCTGAAGGTGGCACAGGCCACGTCGCGCTGCTTCAGCCCGACAAGTGAAACGCCGAGCTTCAGCAGCATGTCTGGCGCTTTCTTGGCCTTGGGATAGTCCTTGCTGGCAGCGAGGAAAGTCTCGGCCGCATCGCGGTATTTCTGCTGGCCGAGCAGCGATTCACCAAGCCAGTAATGCGCGTCCGCCGCTTTGGCGTCCTTGGGAAAACGGGCGATATGGTCGCGGAAGCCCTGTTCGGCGGTGCTGTAGTCGCCCGACAGGATGAACTGGTAAGAATTGCGGTAAAGCTCTTCCGGATCGTTGGTCGACGGGAGTGCCGCGACCACCGTATCATCGGATTTACCGGCCTTGTTGCCGGCTGCGCTGGCGCCGTTGGCTGGGGCCGTATTCTGCTGCGGCGCATTCGCTTGCGCATTGCCGTCGGCTTCGACGACATTGCCGTTTTTGTCGACGGTGATGGTGCCGAACGTCTTGGGCGGCGCGCCGGGGATCAGCTTGCCGGGATCGCCGTTGGGCGATTCGACGATGACGTCCTCGACGCTCTTGTCGCCGTCTGCCGCCTTGCCCGCATCGGCCGCAGCCGGCGTCCCCGGCGCCTCCGCCACGTTACTGTCGCCGTTGGGGCTGTCGCTGCTAGGCGCCGCCTCGGACTTCTTCTGCTCGGCCGGCTGCTGCGCGCCTTGCGGACCGCCTTCCAACTGCTGGAAGCGGAATTCGTTGTCTTCCTGCTGCTTGCGGATCTGCTCCTGCATCTGCAGGACCTGGAAATTGAGTTCCTCGATCTTGCCATTCATCTGCCGGAGCTGTTCCTCCAGCGCCGGAGTGCCGGTGCCATCCTGTTGCGCGAATTGAACCTGATCCGGCTTTTTCTTTTCGCCGAAAATGCCGGGCAGTTTGATCGTCGGCAGGTGGAAGGAAAAACCGCTTTCCGATGACGGCCCGGTGCCGTTTGCCCCGTCAGCAAGTGCCGCGATACTTGATACGAGCAGCAGCGCAAGCGTGCCGCTCAAGACCGATCTGAAATGCATGTGCCTCTCGCCGTGAAACCATTGTTGCGCGCCTCTCATTCGAAGTAGACCAGTCAACTGGGGACTAGCCAGACGCTCTCGGCTCTTAACAGGACGTGAGACTTCGGCCAAATTTTGTTTGGAGCGAGCAGATATGAAAAAGGCGGCCTTTTGGCCGCCTTTCACACCAAGTGTTGCATTTATGCCGATCAAGAACCGGCGCCGCCCAGCGTGGTTACGGCGCGGCGGTTCTGCGACCAGCAGGAGATGTCGTCGCAAACCGCGACCGGACGCTCCTTGCCGTAGGAAATGGTCTTCAGGCGCTGCGCCGAAACACCCTTGGCGACCAGGAAGTCGCGTGTGGCGGCAGCACGGCGGGCGCCGAGCGCCAGATTGTATTCGCGCGTCCCGCGCTCGTCGGCATGGCCTTCGATGACGATGGCATACTGCTTGTACTGGTTCAGCCACTGCGCCTGGCGCGACAGCGTTGTCTGCGCATCGGCGCGGATCGAGGACGAATCGGTATTGAAGAAGATGCGGTCGCCGATATTGACGGTAAAGTCCTGGGCCGACCCTGGCGTTGCCGCGCCGGCGCCGTTGAGGCCAAGATCGGCGGCGCTGTTCGGCGTCTTCTTCGAGGCGCAACCGGTGATCGCGAGCATAGCGACCAGCGCGATCATGACCGGGTTTGTGGTAAGTGCTGCGATACGGCCCATGCCGCCTCTCCTTCGCAATTCGAGTGATTTCATTGATCGTCCAGTAACCACGTTTGGGTTAACCGACGCTCAAGAAACACGGTTAAAATTTGGTTTTCGGCTGCCGTCCGCAACCGTTCTGCCGAGGGGCGACAATGAGCGCGGACCGTAGGCGAAAATGCGGCCAAAACATGAAAAAGAGGGAATTGAGGAACTGAAGAACTGAGGAATTGAAGAAAAGGAATTACGTCAGCTTCTCTCTGAGGCTCACGAGCATCCCATGGATTTGGGCATAAGATTGCCGCCAGGCGTCGAGTTGGGACTGCGTGATGTATTCAAGATCGAACGCGTAACATATCCACGTCTCCACTTCGCTGCATGACCCCACCGCCATCGAAACGAAGCGAGCGAATTCGGCTTTGGAATGGCTCTGCTTGGCAAATCCCTCAGCTAAATTGGCGCAGATTGCCTTACTCGAGCGACGCAATTGATCGGCTAGCGCGTATTGCTCAATTTTCGGAAAAGCAAGCGTGGCTCTATGCACCTCAAGAGAAACCGCGTAGGCGCGTTTGTAGACCTCCAGGTCCCTCGCGCGCTCAACGTAGCGCCCCGGCTTCTCCATCTCCTCAGTTCTTCAGTTCTTCAATTCCTCAGTTCTTCTTCCATCACTCCAGCAGCGGCGACCAGGCCGGATCCGAGGCGAAGTTCGCCGTCGGGATCGACTGTTCGTTGCGGCCGGTGAGATCGACCGAAACAAGTTTTGGTCCGCCATTGGAATCGCGGAAGAACATCAGCACCCGGCCGTTGGGCGCCCAGGTCGGCCCTTCCTGCTGAAAGCCGGTGGACAGGATGCGCTCACCCGAACCGTCGGTGCGCATGACGCCGATCTGGAATTCGCCGCCGGTCTGCTTGGTGAAGGCGATGAGATCGCCGCGCGGCGACCACACCGGCGTCGAATAGACGCCGTCGCCAAACGAGATGCGGGTCTGGCCCGAGCCGTCGGCGCCCATCACATAGATCTGCGCGCGGCCGCCGCGATCCGAGGTGAACACCACCTTGCTGCCGTCAGGCGAATAGGAGGGTGAGGTATCGATGGCGGTCGAGTTGGTGAGCCTGGTCGTCGAGCGGCTTCTCAGATCCATGGCGAAGATGTTGGAATTGCCGTCATCGCGCAGCAGGCTCATGATTACCTTCTGGCCGTCCGGCGAAAAGCGCGGCGCAAACGTCATGCCGGGGAAATTGCCGACCAGCTCGCGCTGCCCCGTCTCGATCTGCAGCAGGTACACCCGCGGCTGGCCGCTTTCATAGGACATGTAGGTGATTTCCTGCCGGTTCGGCGAAAAGCGCGGCGTCAGCACGATCGATTTACCGTTCGAGAGATAGCGGACGTTGGCGCCGTCCTGGTCCATGATGGCAAGCCGCTTCTTGCGCGCATTCTTGGCACCGGATTCGTCGATGAAGACGACGCGCGTGTCGAAATAGCCCTTCTCGCCGGTCAGCCGCTCGTAGATCGCGTCGGCGATGATATGGGCGACGCGCCTGGTATTGGCGTCGTTGGCGAAGAACTGCTCGCCCGACATCTGCTGGCCGGCAAACGTGTCCCACAACCGGTACTGGGCGCGAATGCGGCCGTCAGCCTCCTTGCCGACACTGCCGGTGACCAGCGCCTGCGCATTGATCACCTTCCAGTCTTCGAAGCGCGGCGTGGCATCCGGGTTCGAGATCTTTTCAATGAAAGCGCTTTTGTCGATCGGCGCGAACAGGCCGGAGCGTTTCAGGTCGGCACTGACGATGCCGGAAATCTCGGCGCCGAGCGCATCGCCGCCCTGGAAGTCCGTGATGGCGATCGGCAACGGCTCGACATTGCCCTTATTGACGTTGAGCTCAACGAGCGCCCGCGCCGGCAGGGTGACAGCAACAGTCATACCCAGCGCCATCGCTGCGATCGTCAGGAGCGGCTTGAGGATGGATTTCATGTCTTCTCGCTTCTCTTCGCTGATTCTGTGGGAGCCGGGCCTAAAGACCGAGCATCTCCCTGGGGTCAAAAGTGACCCGAACGTCGGACCAGATGTCTTGCTTGCCCGCCGGAACCTGCAAGCCGGCCACATCGCATTTCTGAACCGCGCGCACTGCACTTTCGTCAAACGGGCGGTTTCCGCTCGACTTTTCAACGCTCGGCCGGCCATCCAGCTTGCCGGAGGCGTCCAGATTAAACCGGACCACGACGACGAAATTCTCCGAACCCTCGAGCCCTGCCGGAAGCGTCCAGCAACCACCAAGCTGGGCCTCCAATGCCCCCTGCTCCGATTTCGAAAGCCTCTGGCCCTGGTCCTTCTCGCCGCCGAGCGATGCCTGCTGGGTCGAGCGCTTGGCGCCGCCGCCGGACGGCTTCCGCTTGTCGAGCAGCGCCGAAATCTCGTCGGCATTGAATTGCTTGTCGTCCGATTTCGGCCTGGACGAGGCTTCCTTGACCGGCTTGTCGGTGTCCTTGCGCTCCGGCGCCTTCGCGCTTTCAGCCTGGGCCGGCTGCGGCTTTGGCCGAGCCTCGGGCGCCGGCGCCGAGTCCGGAAGCTGCGCCTCCTCGGTCGGCGGTTGCTTGGCAATCGCCTCGGCGACGGCATCCGGCTTGACCTCGGGCTGCGGATCGATCGCGGCAGTCTTGTCCTGCGGCGGCGTGGGCGTCGGCTCCTTGGCCGGCGTCGGCTTGGGCTCGGTCTGCTTGACAGGTTCGGGCTTGACCTCTTCCTTCGGCTGCGGCACCGGCGCCACCTCCGTAGCGGGAATAGGCTTCGGCTTTTCCTTCGGCTTCGGCACGTCCTCAGGCTTGGGCTTTTCGACCGGCGTCGGCGCGGGTGGCGGAGCCGCCGTCATGTCGACCGGCTGGGGCTTGGGCTCAGGTGTCGGCGGCTTGTCGGTATCGACGCTGTTATCGCCGACTTTCTGGGCATCGGGAACGACGTCGGGACGCTGTGTCGGCAGCGGCGCCGGCTTGTCATGCATCACAGACTTCTTGTCGCCTTGCAGGACCTGTGCCGTCGCTTCCATCGGCACGATCTCGACCGACACCGATTCCGCATCGGACGCAGGCATCGCGGGCGGCGCCGACAGCGTGAACAGCCCGAAGGCAATCGCCAGCGTATGCAAGATCACCGATGTGGTGAGGCCGGTCCTCATCTTGCGTCTACTGATCCTGTTCCTGCAGTGAAACCAGGCCGATATTCTTGTAGCCAGCAGCCGAGACGCGGGCCATCACCTTCATGGCAGTGCCATAGTCGGTGGACTTGTCACCCCTGATGAAAATGCGCTCGTCATAGCCGGTCTTCGAGATCGACTGCAGCTTTGCCACCAGCTCCTCGATCGGGATCTCGGTTTCCTGGAGGTAGATCTGACCGGCCGAGTTGATGGACACGGTTATAGGCTGCGTATCGGCGTTCATCGCTTTGGCCTGCGTGTCCGGCAGGTCGACCGGCACGCCGACCGTCAGCAACGGTGCCGCGACCATGAAGATGATCAGCAGCACCAGCATCACGTCGACCATCGGCGTGACGTTGATCTCCGAGATCAACGCGTGGTGGCGGCCGCGCCGCCTGTGGCCGCGCCCGCCGCGTCCTCCGCCACCTGCGCTTACGGACATTCCCATGATCGTTCCTCAGGCCTTCTGCGCCACTTTTTCATCGATTTGGCGCGAGAGTATGGCGGAGAACTCATCCGCGAACCCTTCCATGCGCACCGCGATCTTGCTCGCGTCGGACGACAGCTTGTTATAGGCGATGACGGCCGGGATGGCGGCTAGCAGGCCGATCGCGGTCGCCAGCAGCGCTTCGGCGATGCCTGGCGCGACCACCGACAGGCTGGTGTTCTTCGAGGCGGCGATCGCCTGGAACGAGGTCATGATGCCGATCACCGTGCCGAACAGGCCGATGAAGGGCGCCGCCGAGCCGGTGGTGGCGAGGAAGCCGAGCCGCCCTTCCAGCTTTTCCATCTCGCGGGTCAGCGCCAGATCCATCGCTTTGTCGATGCGGGTCTGCAGGCCGAGTGGCGATTTCGCGCCTTTCTCGAAGCTCTTCTTCCATTCGCGCATGGCGGCGACGAAGATCGCGCTCATGCCGGTCGTCTTGCGGTCGGCGAGCGTGCGGTAAAGCTCTTCCAGCGACTGCCCCGACCAGAACACCTGTTCGAAGCGGTTGAGCGCCAGCCGCATGCGGGCATAGGCGACGAGCTTGTCGACGATGATCGCCCAGGTCCAGATCGAGGCACCAAGCAGCCCGATCATGACCAGCTTGACCACCCAACCGGCCTGCATGAACAAGGCCCAAATCGATAAATGCGCGCCCGGTTCGGCGAGAGCGATGTTTTCCATGTTACGTCCTTAAAGATTTTCCGGGCGTGGCTGGCGGCTGGCCCATGGGCATCCCTTGTGGTCCGTTCGCGTTAGGCTTGCGGAATAACCCCAAATGCACCGTTGGCGGCCTTTTCGGGGCAAATATTGGTGAAAGGAAGGCGCTTGGATTCTCCCAATCTTAACCAATCCCTTCATGGACCGTTATGGTTAAGGATGGGTTAGGACGTACAGCGCGGCGCATTGCCGCGCCCTGATAGACCGCCTCGCGATTCTGGCCTGGACCGGGAGCTCTGGGATCGTCCGCCTCTGAACCTTTATTTGCGCGTTCTGGGCATGAAGGCTGCGATCCAGTCCTTGGGAAAGCGCCGCGGCCGCCCGTTCTCGCCGACGATCGCCGCTTCGACACGCGCCTCGACCAGCACTTCGCTGCCGCGCTTCAATTGCTGCGCCATGACGATGCGGGCGCCGGAAATCTCGTCGGTGCGCGTATCGATGGTCAGGATGTCATCCATGCGGGCCGAACCGCGGAAATCGATCTCCATGCGCCGCACCACCCAGACTATTTTCTCGCCATGCTTGCCGTCGGCAAGCTCGGTGTGGTGGACGCCGGCCAGCCGCAGATAGTCGGACCGGCCGCGCTCGAAGAATTCGAGATAGCGCGCGTGGTAGACGACGCCGGAAAAATCGGTGTCTGCATAATAGACCCGCGCCATCAGTCGATGGCCGAATTCCGTCAGCGCGCCGGAAAGTCCGGCGGACAATGCCGATTCACCGTGATCGTCCATTGCGCTGTCCTTTTGGCCCGACAGGCCCTGTTTCAAGCAACACCTGTTTTGCGCATAGACCGGCGATGATCAAGACCTGGAGGGCTGGGCCGGGGAACTGCCAGCACCGAAGCCATAAGCAGCGGAACTTAGGGTTCTTCCTGGAACAAGCTGATCTGCTGCTGCGCCAGGTCCTTTGGCGCGTCGAGGCCGAGATGCCGCCAGGCATTGGCCGCCAGCACGCGGCCGCGCGGGGTACGCATGATGAAGCCTTGCTGGATCAGAAAGGGTTCGATGATGTCCTCGATGGCATCGCGTGGCTCGGAAAGCCCGGCAGCGATTGTCTCGATGCCGACCGGCCCGCCGCCGAAATTCCGGGCGATCATCGACAGATAACGGCGGTCGAGCGCGTCGAGGCCGAGCCCGTCGACCTCCAGCCGCGTCAGCGCCTCGTCGGCGACCTTGCGGTCGACATGACCGTCGCCGGCAACGCTGGCGAAGTCGCGCACCCGGCGCAACAGCCGGCCGGCGATGCGCGGCGTGCCGCGCGCCCGCCGGGCGATCTCCAAAGCACCGTCGTCGCCGAGCGGCATGGCAAGGATGCGGGCGCCGCGCCGCACGATCTGCTCGAGTTCCTCGACCGAGTAGAAATTGAGCCGCACCGGAATGCCGAAGCGGTCGCGCAGCGGGTTGGTCAACAGGCCGAGCCGGGTGGTGGCGGCGACGAGCGTGAAGCGGGCCAGGTCGATCTTGACCGAGCGCGCCGCCGGCCCCTCGCCGATGATCAGGTCGAGCTGGAAATCCTCCATCGCCGGATAGAGGATTTCCTCGACCGCCGGGTTGAGCCGGTGGATCTCGTCGATGAACAGCACGTCGCGGTCTTCGAGGTTGGTGAGCAGCGCCGCGAGATCGCCGGCCTTGGCGATGACCGGACCCGAGGTCGAGCGGAAATTGACGCCAAGCTCGCGCGCCATGATCTGCGCCAGCGTCGTCTTGCCGAGGCCGGGCGGGCCGACGAACAGCACATGGTCGAGCGCTTCGCTGCGGCCCTTGGCGGCCTCGATGAAGACTTTGAGATTGGCCCGCACCGCCGCCTGGCCGACGAAGTCGCCGAGCGTCTGCGGCCGCAAGGTCTGCTCGGCGTCCTCGCCGCGTCTGTCGGGAGCAATGAGGCGTGGCGAAAGGCTCATGCGCATACCGCCCGAAAGAAAAAGTTTATATCGATACCGATCAACGTCACCCGGCACCCTCTCGTTCGTCGCCGTGCTCCTCGCCAGCAACATGGCGGCCCACTGCATCTCTTACCACCGCGTCGATCTGTTCCAGCGCAGCAGGCCCGTCAGGTGGATCGCCTAGAAATCCAGCGAGGTCGGCAAATTCGAGATTGCGCGGCGTTCCTATCAGGAGACCATCCACGACCGTCCACGCAACAGTATCGCCTGACTTGAGCGACAACTCGTTCCGGACTTTCTTTGGAATCGTAAGCTGCCCCCTGGAGGTCAAGCTTGCATATCCGACCATGCTCTTGTTCCTAGTCGGAATTTATTTGTCGGGCAACGTCTCACCGTGCCAGCTCCTTCAGGCCGAAGCGGATCAGCTTCGAGGCGTCCGCCTCCTCGCCTGCCGTCTTCAGCGCCGCCGCCACCGCATTGGCGGCGGTGTCGCGCGAATAGCCGAGATTGACCAGCGCCGAGACGGCGTCGGTGATCGGCGCCGAGGCGACGCCCTCGCCGAGCTCCTGCTTCAGGCCGATGGTGCCGGAGGCAGTGCCCGCATAGGCAGGCGCCTTGTTCTTCAATTCGGTTACGATGCGCTCCGCCACCTTCTTGCCGACGCCCGGCGCACGGCTGACCATGGCGATATCGCGCAACGCAATCGCATTGGCGAGATCGGCCGGCGCCAGAGTCGACAGGATGGCCAGCGCCACCTTGGCGCCGACGCCTTGCACATTGTTCATCAACAGCCGGAACCATTCGCGCTCCAGCACCGACTGGAACCCATAGAGCCGCAGCATGTCCTCGCGCACATAGGTCTCGATGAACAGCACGACCGCCTCGCCCGGCCGCGGCAATGCCGCCAGCGTGCGCGCCGAGCAGTAGGCGACATAGCCGACGCCATGCACGTCGACGATGCAGAAATCCTCGTCGATCTCATCCAGCGTGCCTTTTAGCTTGCCGATCATTTGAGCGTGCCGATCATGCCGGGTGGGTTTCCGGAGAGATGATATCGAGGTCCGGGAAATAGCCGCGATAGCGCGCAGCATTGCGCGTCAGCAGGCGATGCCCAGCGACAACCGCATGGGCTCCAATAAAGAAATCCGGCAAGGTTCGTTCGCGAATGCCGCCGGCGCGGCGATAGCGCGAGTGCGTGACACCAGCGAGGAAGGCTGCTTCCCACGGCAGAAATTCGCGATCCATCTTGAGCATGTCGGCTGCTTGACGAAGAGCCTGTTCGGTCGCAATCAACGGCGCGAGCTCGGACCAGACGATTGCATTGATTACGAGTGCGCCGTCGCGCCGGCATGCGGTAATCGCGGATGCCGACCATTTCGTCTCCCGTCCGGCAGGACCCCAAACGTCGATCAAGACATTTGTGTCAATCAATGTCGAGATCTTCACGTGGGCCCCTCAGCCATTCCACATATTCATCCGCCGTCATGCCTCCCAGATCCAGCGTACCGGCCATACGATCGAGTATCTGGCTGAATCTGCGCGAGGCTTCCTCCTCCGACATGTTTTCGTCGACGGCTATGACACGAGCGCCGTCCTCGGTGGGGACGAACTCCACCTCCGAGCCCGGGCCGATACCGAGATGATCCCGTATTTCCTTCGGGATGGTCACTTGGCCCTTGGTGGTAACGCGCATGGTAATACCTCGTTGGTATTACCTATTGCCCACTGGAGAACAAGTCAAGAACATACTTATCCGGCCAGCGCCGCCATCCTGTAGGCGATGCTCTGCCGGTGATGCGCGTGACAGATGGCGATGGCCAGCGCATCGGCGGCGTCGTCGGTGTCGAAAGTCGCCTTCGGCATCAGCACCTTGACCATCATGTGGATCTGCTTCTTGTCGCCATGGCCGACGCCGATCACCGCCTTTTTGACGGCGTTTGGCGCATATTCGGCAACGACAAGGCCGGCACGCGCCGGCACCAGCATGGCGATGCCGCGTGCCTGGCCGAGTTTCAGCGTCGCCGCCGCGTCCTTGTTGACGAAAGTTTGCTCGACCGCCGCCTCGTGCGGCATCGCGGCATGCAGGATCTCGGCGAGCCCGTCATGCAATTGGCAAAGACGCACCGCCAGCGCGGCCTTGTCGTCGGACCGCACCGTGCCGGAAGCGACGAAGCGCAGCGAATTGCCGAGGCTTTCGACTATGCCCCAGCCGGTGCGCCTCAGCCCTGGATCGATGCCGATGATGCGAATCGCTTCCCCCATCCGTCAACTTTAACCCCGGCGAGCAGCGATGCCAGCGAAATGTGAACAAACCAGAAACAGCAACCGAGTCTGGTTTAGAGAATGTTTGAGAATTCGCTCTGGCGAGACAGATAGCGTGGTTTTCGAGAACCGGAGCGGAGCGTACATAAGTACGCGAGCACCGGAAGCGCAGAAAGCTGCGCTAGTCTAGTCGTTTGAATAACTGTTGGCGCGAGCGACAGACGGTCCTCTGATCCTTTGGCGGATGTGACAGCCGTCTCGGTTTCAACCGCGCAATGCTGCCGCAACGACGCTCTCCAGTGGCGTTGTCGGTCGACCGATCAGCCGGCTCATGGCGCCGCCGTCATCGAACAACGCTCCGCGTGAGGCTGCAATGTCGGCATCGGCCAGGATAGCGGCGAGATCGGCGGGCAGCCCGGCGCCTGTCAACACACCCTCATAGGCCGCCCCGGCAAGATCGTTGTAGGCGATCGCCTTGCCCGATTGCCGCGAGACCTTCGCCGCAAGCTCGGCGAGCGTGAAGGCTTGGTCCGCGGCGAGCTCGTAAGTCCTCCCTGCTTGATCCTCGCTCGTCAGCACCACGGCCGCGGCCTCGGCATAATCCTGCCGCGCCGCGGACGAGAAGCGCCCCTCATTTGCGGCGCCGATGAAGGCGCCGTGCTCCAGAGCCGCCGGGAGCGCCATCAGATGGTTCTCGGTGTACCAGCCGTTGCGCAGGATGACGGCGGGTAGGCCGGAGGCCGCGATGACCTCCTCCGTCTGCCGATGTTCGACCGCGAGCCTCGCGGGAGACGTGTCCGCATGCAGCATGCTTGTGTAAGCGATCAGCGAAACCCCCACCCGTTGGGCGGCCTTGATCACTGACCGATGCTGCGGCAAGCGGCCGCTGACTTCGGTCGAGGAAATCAGCAGCAGTCTATCGATGCCGGCCAGCGCCATCGGGAGCGTGTCGGGACGATTATAGTCCGCCTCCCGCACGACTACGCCGCGTTGGACAAGATCGCGGGCCTTTGCCGGATCACGAACCGCCGCAACGATCCGGCTGGCCGGAACTGTCTTCAGCAGTGCGTCGATCACGAGACGGCCAAGCTGTCCTGTTGCTCCAGTTATTGCGTACATCGTTCTGTCCATTTCGTGGTTGGATGGATTGAGAGCCTCAGATAGCGGCTCTCGTTACCCTCGGAAACCACGTATCTTGTAGTTACCATCATTTTCCGGTAACCAACTGGAAACTCTCATGGAAGATGCGCGATGGTCCTCAGGATGCGAACGAAGGTGAAGGCGCTTCCCGGCTGCCCCATGTCGAGGTGCATGGCGCTGCTTGGCGGGTGCTGGACACCCGAGGTGCTCTGGTCCTTGAGCGACGGCCCGCGCCGGTTCTCCGAATTGCGCCGCGATATCCCAGCCATTTCGGCGAAGGTGCTGACCGCCAGGTTGCGCGATCTCGAGGAGCGTGGCGTCCTCGCACGCCACGTGATGCCGACATCGCCGCCGACCGTGGAGTATGAGCTGACGTCATTGGGGCAGGAGCTGCTCCCAGCGATCAGGTCTATCGTGGAGGTCGGATCGCGCCTGCTGCTGCGTGATTCTCCCCGCCTGATGATCGCGAGCCCATCCCTTCGCGGTTAGTCTAGATGGCCGCCGGAGTAGAATTATGAAACGGTCTCTCAGCCGCGGGCGAAAGCCGTGTTGAGCAGCGTGATCTGGTCGGAGACCGGATTGAGGCGACGGCTCGACGGCGGCACCTCGGCAAGGCCGCCATAGATCTCCTCGTCCATCCGGCGCACCAGCGCCTGCAGCCGCAGCGAACGGTTGACGAGGTCGATGAAATCCTTCGGCAGCTCGGCCCAGCCGGGCGCCTCGTCATGCGCCGAGGCAGTGTCGAGACGCACCTTGGATTTTTCTGAGGCCACCTGATCGCGGGTCATCTCGCCGGAATTCGCCGCCCGCTGCAAAAGCAGCCACGAGGCGACCTGCATCAGCCTGGTGGTCAGCCGCATCGATTCGGCCGCATAAAGCGTCGCCGCCAGCCTCGACAGCTTCTTGGCCTCGGCGCGGCCCTTGCCGTCGAGATATTCGGCCGCCTGCTCGACCAGGCCCATGCCTTCCTGATAGAGCGGCTTGAAGGATTGGGAGAAAACCCGGCGCTCCGCCAGCTTGATGGTTTTCGCGCTCGCCTTCGAAGGCTCGTTCATCGCTACGCCCCTGCACTTGCCTGACAGCCGGCCGATTCGGCTCTTGGCCGCCATATCCGGCAGCCTAAACGACTGAAGCTTGAAAATGCGCTTCGCTGCCAGCGAAGGCAAGCACATGTTTAACAAACGGTTAACGGCCGCATTTAGCCGGAAGGACGCCCATGCCGGCGGACAAAAAAAGAGCCGCGGATAAGGCGGCTCTCAGGAGTTTAACAGGGAGGCGTCAAACAAAGTGGCTCCAACCACTCGGTAAGAATCCAGATCACTGGATGGACATAGTAAACGCCTGTAAAGCTTAACGAAGCCTTAACGCAGGGCATATTTTTCGATCAAGCGCCCAGCATCTGTGCCGTAACAGCACAGCTGACTGGCCACGGCACCCGTTCCCACTACCGGCTGGAAAGTCGGGGCGACGCGCTTGCGCCATGTTTCCTCCAGATCGTGACCGACATATCGAAACAGATCCGCTCGCCGCGCGACATCGTTCCGAAACAGGCGCCGCGGTAAACGCCCGCTCCTCGCAACGAGGCGGAGCAAACCTTGCGCTCCGGCAAATCATCAAATCTCTCAAGGAGCGAATAATGGACTGGTACTCGGCCGTTAAATTTCTGCATATCGTCTCGGCGATCCTCTGGGTCGGCGGCGGCTTCACGCTGATGCTGCTCGCGGTACGCGCCGACCGCGCTGGAAACGTCGAAGGCATGCTGCAGGCGATGCGCGCCACCGGCGAGCTCGGCAACCGGTTCTTCGCGCCGATGTCGATGCTGACATTGCTTTTCGGCCTCATCATGTGCGGCTTCTGGGTCGGCTTTTCCGATCTGTGGGTGCTGATCGGCCTTGCCGGTTATGCGACGACCTTCTGCATCGGCATGTTCATCTTCAAGCCGACTGCCGACCGCATGGCAGGCATGATCGCCAAGGAGGGCGTGACGCCGGCAGTGCTTGCCCAGGGCCAGCGCGTCCTCAGCGCCGCGCGCTTCGACTATTCGGTGATGCTGGTGATCATCGCGGACATGGTGCTGAAGCCGACGCTGCACGACATCACCATTCTGGGCTGCATGGCGTTCGTACTGGCAACCGGCGCCGCGCTCGCGCTTGGCAGGACGCGGCAGCTGCTGCCGAGTGCCGCCTGAGGTGTAAGGAACCGGCGGCGGCCGAATGGGGCCGCCGTCTTACAGGAGGCCGGCGATGCCGTCCCACAGAAGCTTGACCGCGACGACCGCCACGGTCGCATAGGTGAAGGGATAGAACAGCTCCGGCCGCATCCGCCGCACCAGCCAGGCGCCGGCGATTGTCGACAGCGGCGCCAGCGGCATCAGCACCGCCGACGCAGTCAAATTGGTGGTATCGAACTGGCCGAGCGCGAAATAAGGGATGAGCTTCAGCGCATTGGTGACGGCGAAGAAGATCGCCGCGGTGCCCGACAGCACCTTCGGATCGAGCCTGATGGGCAGCGCATAGACCTGAAAAGGCGGGCCGCCGACATGGGCGACGAAGCTGGTGAACCCGGCAACGGTTCCCCAGAAGCCCGCGGCGACGCGGTTGGGCTCCGCCGCGTGGCCGGCACCGTGGCGGAGCTGCAAATAGAGCCAGCGCAGCACGAAGATCAGGGCAACCGCGCCGACGATCAGCCGCACCATCTCTTCGGTTACAAGTGCCGCCGTCAGCCAGCCAAGGGCAATGCCGATCACGGCGCCCGGCATCATGTCGGCCAGCATCTTGCGGTCGAAGATGCCCCACCACGTCCACACCGAGACAATGTCCATCAGGCACAGAATTGGCAGAAGAATTGCGGCAGCCTGAACCGGCGGCATGGTCAGCGCCATCAACGGCACGCCGACAAAGCCGACGGCGCCGCCGAAGCCGCCTTTCGACAGGCCGACGAGGATGACGGCCGGAATGGCCGCGGCATAGAACCAGGGATCGACGAGCAGGCCTGACATGGGGAAGGGACGCTGGAGGGAAAGTGATCTCTGGAATAAACCAGAAATGGCCAGACCGCGACCGCAAATATGTGGGCCACGCGACCGAAATCCGTCACATGTTTGGCATGTCGAGCGGCGGCGGGCGTCTCCGGATCGGCTGCGCCTTGATGATGGCGGTGCTGGTTTCGGCCTTGTCGGCGATGCGGTCGAGAATCCCGTCGAGCTCGCCGATCGAGCGGACGAACAGCCGGGCAACGAAGCAGTCATCGCCCGTCACCTTGTCGCATTCGCCGAATTCCGGGATTTCCTCGATCAGCTTCTGGACGATGTGCAGCTTGCCCGGCAATGGCCGGATGCGAACGATCGCCTGCAAGGCGTAGCCGAGCGCCTGCGGATCGATGTCGATGGTGAACGCGCGGATGACGCCGCGATCCTCTAGCCGCCGAAGCCGCTCCGAAACGCTTGGTGACGACAACCCGACCTGCAGCGCCAGTTCCTTCAGCGAGGTCCGTGAATCCTTGACCAGGATATCGAGGAGCTTTCTATCGAGCTCGTCCAGCATTTTACAATTCCAAGAAAAAGCCGATTCTTACCTAATTTAATTAGGTTTGCCCTGCATATCACCAGCTAGAAGTCATGGAAAGACCCGATCCGCTGTGGGATTATAAAATCTCAACGAGTTTCAGGAGCACCCATGGACAGCACGGTACGCGGCACGATCGAAATGACGGCGGCGATGGCGATCCTCGGCACGATCGGCTGGTTCGTCGTCCTTTCCGGCCAGCCCATCATGGACGTGGTGTTCTGGCGCTGTGCTTTCGGTGCGGTAACGCTACTGATCATCTGCGCGGCGCTTGGGCTGCTGCGCGGCAGGCTGTCGCTTCGCATCGTCACGATCGCGGCGCTCGGCGGTGCTGCCATCGTTATCAACTGGCTGTTGCTGTTCAGCGCGTTTTCCCGCGCGTCGATCTCGATCGCCACGGCCGTTTACAACACGCAGCCCTTCATGCTGGTGGGTTTTGGCGCGCTCTTCTTCTCCGAACGGCTGACGATGACCAAGCTGACCTGGCTCGGCATCGCCTTCGCCGGCATGCTGCTGATCGTGCAGGCCGCGCCCGATGCAGGCGATCATGGTACGGATTACTTTACCGGCATTGCGATGGCGCTGGCCGCGGCTTTCTTCTGGGCCGTTGCGGCTATCGTCACCAAGAAGCTCAAAGGCACGCCGCCGCACCTGATCGCCCTGATCCAGGTCTGCGTCGGCGTTCTCATGCTGGCACCCTTCGCCAATCTCACCCACCTTCCCGTCGATGCGCGGAGCTGGGTCATGCTGGCGACACTCGGCATCGTCCATACCGGTCTGATGTACATCCTCATGTACGGCGCCATCCAGAAGCTGCCGACGCATCTGCAGGGATCGCTGTCCTTCATCTACCCAGTCGTCGCCATCCTCGTCGACGTCGTCGCCTTCGGCCACCGGCTGCATCCGGCGCAGATCGTCGGCGCCGCCGCCATCCTGGTCGCCGCCGCCGGCATGAATCTCGGCTGGTCGCTGTGGAAATCGAAGGTGCCTGCGTAGGGGCCGCAAGCGACCGGCGGGGAGAATTTCGGCCAACGGCAGCCATGCGCCGAGCCCCATAAAATCGTTGACGGCAATCGTGATCCCCCTGCCGCCTGTTCAACTCCCGCACTTTGCTCTATGCCGCAATGCAACCATCTTCGCCCGGCATAGGCGATAACCGGGACCGAACACCAATGAATGACGCAACGCCGCCCAACCGCTGCCGCATCGTGCTGATCGCGCCGCCGAACGTGCCGGCCGAGCGCATCGCCGCGGCCTTCGACGGCGGTGACGTCGCCTCGCTTATCCTGCCGGAAAACGGTATGGACGAGGCCTCTTTCCAAGCCTTTGCCGAGCAGATCGTGCCGGTGGCGCAAGCGGCCGGCATTGCCGTCATCATTGCCGGCGACACCCGCATCGCCGGCCGCGTCCAGGCCGACGGCATTCATGTCGAGGTCGGCAAGGACGAGCTCGCCGAAACGATCCAACACTTCCAGGCCAGGATGATGGTCGGCACCGGCGGCGCCAAGACCCGCGACGATGCGCTGGAACTCGGCGAAGTCAGGCCTGATTACATTTTCTTCGGCCGTTTCGGCTACGACAACAAGCCTGAGCCGCACCCGCGCAACCTGTCGCTCGGGCAATGGTGGGCGGACGTCATCCAGATCCCCTGCATCGTCATGGCCGGATCCGATCTTGCCTCGGTGGAAGCGGTCGCCGCCACCGGCGCTGAATTCGTGGCGCTGTCCAGCGCCGTCTTCGCCGACGACGTCGATCCGAAGATGGCGGTTGCCGCCGCCAACGCGCTGCTCGACGAAACCGCGCCGCGTTTCGAGGACTGACGTGCTCTCGCGGAGAATCCTTTTCAGCGCCTTTCTCGCAACGGCCGTGACGCAGGCGATAGCGGCGGAACCCGTTCCTCTGCCGCAGCCCAGGCCGGATTCCAGCGAACCTGCCGACAAGCCGATCGCCGCACAATTGCCGCAGCCCGCCACCACCGCCCCGTTGCCGTCGGCCGATACCATCAACCCCGACCGCTTCGGCGCAAAGCCGTCCGACGCTGCCTATGGCGCCTTTCAGCGCGGACTCTACAAGACGGCCTACAACCTTGCGCTTTCGCGCGCTCAAAACGGCGATCCGGCGGCACAGACGCTGGTGGCCGAGATATTGTCGCGCGGCCTCGGCGTGCCGGTCGACGCGGCAGGGGCGGCGAAGTGGTATGCGCTTGCCGCCGAGCAGGGCGTCCCGGAATCGCAATTCCAGTATGCGCTGATGCTGCTCGACGGCCGCTACGTCAAAAAGGACGAGAAGGAGGCCTATGCGCTGATGCAGGCCGCCGCCGAGGCCGGCAACCGCCTGGCGCAGTTCAATTTTGCGCAGCTGATGGTCGAACAGGAGCCCGGCGATGCCGGTATTGCCAAAGCCGTATCCTATTACGAGCGCGCTGCCGCGACCGGGCTTGCCGACGCACAATATGCGATGGCACAGGTCTACGCCAATGGCGCCGGCGGCAAGCCGCGCGACGATGTCCGCGCCCGCGGCCTGCTGGCACAGGCCGCGCGGCAGAACTACGACACGGCACAGATCGATCTCGCAACCTGGATGATCGAGGGGCGCGGCGGCGCCCGCGACCTGAAATCCGGCTTCAACTGGATGAAGCAGGCCGCCGAAGGGGGCAATGTCGCCGCCCAGAACCGTCTCGCCAAGCTCTACATGAACGGCATCGGCACCGACCCGGATCTCATCCTCGCCGGCGCCTGGTATGTTGTCGCCCGCCGCGCCGGGCTCATCGACCAAGAGATGGACGATTTCCTGCAGGGCCTGACCGACGAGCAGACGCAGCAGGCGCTGCAACGGGCCAACCGCCTGCCCTGACCGCGATCTCGCGACTCATCGCACCGGGCTCGTCAGGCGGGCTCATTGCGTATGATCGAGCACGACCTTGCCGAAGAGAGAGCCGTGTTCAAGGTACCGAAAGGCTTCGGCGGCCCGGCTCCATGGCACGACCCGGTCGATCACCGGTTTCAAACGGTTGACGGCGATAGCGCGGTTCATCTCTTCAAAGGATTCGCGTGAGCCCACCGGTATGCCTCGCGCCCTGACCTGCCGGCGGAAGATGTCGAGCGGGTTGACGGCGCCGTCACTGCCGCCGAGATAGCCGATGACGTTGATCTGGGCGCCGCGCGCCGCTGCCCTCAGCGATTGTGCAAAACTCTGCGGTCCGCCAACCTCGATAATATGGTCGGCGCCGCGGCCATCCGTCAATCCCAGCACGGCCGATGCCCAATCGGGGACGCTGCGATAGTTCACGCCATCCTGCGCGCCAAGTTGCTTTGCCCGCGCAAGCTTCTCGTCGCTGCTCGACGTCACGATGACGCGCGCCCCGGCAGCGGCGGCGAACTGCACCGCAAACAGCGAAACGCCGCCGGTGCCGAGGCAAAGCACGGTGTCGCCGGGCTTGACGCTGCCCTCCGTAAACAGCGCGTGCCATGCCGTCACGCCGGCGCATGGCAGCGTCGCCGCCTCGAGGTCGCTCAGATTGGCCGGCACCAGCACCGCCGCCTGTTCGTCGAGCCGGGCAAATTCGCTGAGCAGCCCGTCGATCGGGCCGCCGCGTTGATAGGATGGCTCGGCCATCGCGAAACTGCCGCCGACCCAGCGCTGCCAGAACGTGCCGCAGACCCGGTCGCCGATCTTGAACCGGCTGACCTCGGCGCCGATGGCAACGACTTCGCCGACGCCGTCCGACAGCGGCACCAGCGGCAATGCAAACTTCGTGTGATAGCTGCCGCGGACGATCTCGGCATCGCGGTAGTTCAGCGCCGTCGCCTTGACCTTCACAATCATCTCCTGGCGCCCTGACTCAGGCATCGGCCGCTCGACCATTCTGAGGTTCTCGAGGCCGCCCGGGCTCTGCAATTCGATCGCCTTCATCGTCGTTCCTTTCCAGCTGGGTCCTGCCGGAGGAAAATCGCTTGCCATCCGTCGGATTTCAAATTCATAATGTTCAGAATAATTATGCCTCTATGACATGTTCGGGTGTGTCGTGCTTGAAGAACTGAAAACACTGGCCCTCTTTGCCGAGGAGGGTTCGATTCAGAAGGTGGCTCGACGCCTGCCGTTGACGCAGCCGGCCGTCACCCGCCAGATCCAGCGGCTGGAGGAGATGCTCGGCACGGAATTGCTCGACCGCCGGCTAAAGCCGTCGCGACTGACCCCGGCCGGCGTAGAGGTGCTGGCACGCGGCAAGGACATTCTCGCCGCCGTCGACGCGCTGAGATCATTCGCCAAGGGCAACGAGCCGGAGGGCCTGCTGCGGCTCGGCCTCGCGCATGGACTTTGCGACAAAGCCGTGGCCGCCGCCATTGCTGATGCCGTGGCGCGGTTTCCGAAGATTTCGCTGCGTCTGAAGAGCGGCTGGAGTCTTGAGCTGGCCGACCAGCACAAGCGCGGACAGCTCGACCTCGCCTTCATCCTGGACGGCAGCAATTCCAAAACTGGAGACGGCGTTGTCGGAACCGAGCCCCTCGGCATCATCGCTGCCGAAAACACCAGCCGGCAAGCCGACGTCAAGACCACGCCCTGGGTCCTCAGCCCTGAACCCTGCGACGCGCGCCGGCGGCTGGCGGCTGCCCTGGCCGAGGGCGGCCACAGGTTGATGGTCGGCGCCGAGATTCAGGACGGCGCGCTGCAGATCGACTGGGTTCGTCGAGGCCAAGGCCTTGGCCTGCTGCCCAGGCGGCTGCTGCGGGAAAAGCTGCTTGAGGGCATTGCCCTGGTCGACGCTCCCGGCCTCGAGCTGTCGCTGCGAATTGTCGTGCTGCGTTCGCCGCACCTGCATCTTTTGAGAGAGGTCGCCGACGCGGTGACCGAGGCCGTCACCGCGACTGTCAGGGCGGACTGAGGCCACCACGCCGCGCTGCCGGGCCAGCTTCGTTCCCGCTTCATCGGAAGGCGCTCCTTGCCTCTGCTGGCGATTTGTGGTCTTGGAGGCGCCAAATTGCCCTTTGCGGCGATCATCTCATTTCCGGATCACCTCACCATGGCCAAGATCAATGGCAACGAAATCCGTCCCGGCAACGTCATCGAGCATGATGGCGGCCTTTGGGTGGCGGTCAGGACCAACACCGTCAAGCCCGGCAAGGGCGGCGCCTACAACCAGGTCGAACTCAAGAACCTGATCAACGGCACCAAGCTCAACGAGCGCTTCCGTTCGGCCGAGACGGTCGAGCAGATCCGGCTCGATCTGAAGGATTTTTCCTTCCTCTACGAGCAGGGCGACGCGCTGGTGTTCATGGACACCGAAAGCTACGAGCAGCTCGAATTGCAAAAGGAGTTCGTCGGCGATCGCGCCGCCTTCCTGCAGGACGGCATGATGGTGACGGTCCAGCTCTATGACGAAAGGCCGATCGGCATTTCGCTGCCCGACCAGGTGACGCTGACCATCACCGAGGCCGACCCGGTGGTTAGGGGCCAGACGGCAGCCTCGTCCTACAAGCCGGCGATACTCGAAAACGGCATCCGCGTGCTGGTGCCGCCGTTCATCGGCTCGGGCGAGCGCATCATCGTTGATACCAACGAAATCACTTACGTGCGCCGCGCCGACTAAGGCGTGATCCCAAAGAGTTGCAGACTTTTTGGATAAGATCATGCGTCAAGGCAAATAGGCGCAGCGACAGGAAGAACAGCAATGGCGCGTTCCGCGATCCTCAATGTCATGGTCCAGGCCGCAATGAAGGCCGGCCGCTCGCTGTCGCGTGACTTCGGCGAAGTGCAGAACCTGCAGGTCTCGATGAAGGGGCCGGGCGACTATGTCAGCCAGGCCGACCGCAAGGCCGAAGACATCGTCTTTGCCGAACTCTCCAAGGCGCGGCCCGGCTACGCCTTCCTGATGGAGGAACGCGGCGTGATCGAGGGCGACGACGGCCAGCACCGCTGGATCGTCGACCCGCTCGACGGCACCACCAATTTCCTGCACGGCATTCCGCTCTTTGCCGTTTCGATCGCGCTGGAGCGCCAGGGCCAGATCGTCGCCGGCGTCGTCTACAATCCGGCGATGGATGAGCTCTATACCGCCGAGCGCGGCGGCGGCGCTTTCATGAACGACCGCCGGCTGCGCGTCGCCGGCCGCACCAAGCTGGTCGATGCGGTGATCGGCTGCGGCATGCCGCATCTCGGGCGTGGCCAGCACGGCAATTTCCTCATCGAGTTGCGCAATGTCATGGCCGAGGTCTCTGGCGTCCGCCGTCTCGGCTCCGCCTCGCTCGATCTCGCCTACGTCGCCGCTGGCCGCATGGACGGGTTCTGGGAAACCGGCCTGTCGGCCTGGGATGTCGCCGCCGGCATTTTGCTGATCCGCGAGGCAGGCGGTTTCGTCTCCGATTTCGCCGGGGGACAGGATGTGCTGAACGCCGGTTCACTGGTCGCCGGCAACGAACTCATCCAGCGCGCGCTGTTGAAGACTATCAAAAGGCCACTCTCAGCCGGCTGATAGAGGCACGCCGCGCTGAACCGCCGCAGTCGCAAAACCGCAACCAAAGCTTGAAATACTGTCCCGCTGCCGCCCAGATAAGGTGGCGCAGGATCATCGATGACGAACAGCCGGCCCCAACCCCAGAGCGAACTCTCCCAGCTCGACATTCCCTTCATGGGGCGTTGGCATTACTCGCGCGCCGAGATCATCGCCGACGGCATTGTCCACGCCGTGGGCATCGTGCTGGCGATCGCTGCCGGCTCGACGCTGCTGGCACTGGCCGCCTATCGAACCGGCCCCGGCGAATACGTCGCCGCCGCCTTCTATGTAGTATCGCTGCTCACCGTGCTGTCGGTTTCGCTGGCCTACAATGTCTGGCCGGTGTCGTCGCCGGCAAAATGGATATTGCGGCGCTTCGACCATGCCGCGATCTATCTGCTGATCGCTGCCACCTACACGCCTTTCCTGGCCCAACTCGGCGGCTCGCCGCTGGCCGTTTCCATGATTGTCCTGGTCTGGACCGCCGCGGCGGTCGGCATCGCCATCAAGGTCTTTCTTCCCGGCCGTTTCGACCGGCTGGCGATCGTCTTCTACCTAGCCATCGGCTGGAGCGGTATCGTTCTGGTGGAGCCGCTCGTGCGGACGCTGCCGGCGACTTCGATCGCGCTCATCGTTGCCGGCGGCATCGTCTACTCCTGTGGCGTGATCTTCTTCGCCTGGAAGGGCCTGCGTTTCCACAATGCGCTGTGGCATGGCTTTGTCGTCACCGGCGCCGGCCTGCATCTGGCCGCCATGGTCGACTGCCTGGTCATCAACCGGCTTTGACCTCCGGTCGCGGACAGTGGCAATATTGCCAAGCGCCATTCAATTTCGTCACAATTCCGTTTAGAGTCGCAAACACAAATTGATCGGCGGCGACGGCATCGGAAACGGGGCACGGATGACTCTTCTCAGATCCTTCGGCATGGGCAGGCGCTCCGACGTTCTGATCTACGACCCGCACAAATTGTCGAGCCCGCAGGTGTTTCTGCTGACCATGGTGATCTTTCTGTTCATCGTGGCCTTCATCGCCGCCATCCTGACCCGCCAGATCTCGACCGCCTTCGTCACCAATCCGGGCCTCAACGGCCTGATCATCGGCGTGCTGGCGGTCGGCATCCTGCTGGCCTTCGTCCAGGTCGGCCGGCTGTTCCGCGAGGTGCGCTGGGTCAACTCGTTCCGCGCCGGTTCCGAAACCACCGAACCGGTGCTGCTGGCGCCGATGAAGGCGATGATCGGCCGCTCCTCGACGATTGCTTTCTCGACCAGTTCGATGCGCACCATGCTGGATTCGATCGCCACCCGCCTCGACGAAAGCCGCGACACGTCGCGCTACCTTGTCGGACTGCTGGTGTTCCTCGGCCTGCTCGGCACCTTCTGGGGCCTGCTCAACACGATCGGCTCGATCCGCGAAACCATCGAGTCGCTCGATCCCGGCACCGGCGATGCCGCGGCCGTGCTCGAATCCCTGAAGCAGGGGCTTTCCGCTCCGTTGGCCGGCATGGGCACCGCCTTCTCGTCCTCGCTGTTCGGCCTCTCCGGCTCGCTGGTGCTCGGCTTCCTCGACCTGCAGGCCGGCCGCGCCCAGACGCGCTTCTATACCGAACTCGAAAACTGGCTGTCCTCGGTCACCGACCTGTCCTCCGACATCGTCGTTGCCGACGCGGCCAAGACCGAACCTTCCGAGGAAATCCGGCTGTTGTCGGAAAAGCTGCGCACTCTGCAGGAGAATGGCGGCGGCTCCAATCCGCGCGTCGCCACCGCCATGGCCAATCTCGCCGACGGCATTTCCGGCCTGGTCAAGAACATGCGCTCGGAACAGCAGATCATGCGCGACTGGGTCGAGGCCCAGTCCGACGAGCAGAAGGCGATGCGCAACACCCTGGAGAAGATCGCCGACGCCTTGAAGAAGCCTGGAGTGCATTGACGTGGCGTTGGCACGAGGCCGGCGCTCCGACCGCCGCATCGATTACTGGCCGGGCTTCGTCGATGCGCTGTCGACGCTGCTGTTGGCGATCATGTTCCTGCTCACGGTTTTCGTGCTGGCGCAGTTCCTGCTCGGCCGCGAGATCTCCGGCAAGGACACGGTGCTCAACCGCCTCAATTCGCAGATCAATGAGTTGACCCAGCTTCTGGCGCTGGAGCGCTCGACGACGCAGGACAAGGAGGACACCCTTGCCAATTTGCAGGCATCGCTGTCTGCATCGGAGGCGGAAAAGAGCCGGCTCGAGCAATTGCTGGCGCAAGGCGCCGGTGCCGGCGATGCCGCCAACCAGCGCGCGACGGCACTTTCCGGCGAGCTCGACAGCCAGCGCCAGATCAGCCAGCAGGCGCTGAGCCAGGTCGAGATCCTCAACCAGCAGATTTCGGCGCTGCGCAGGCAGATCGCAGCGCTCGAACAAGCGCTCGACGTGTCCGAAACGCGCGACCGCGAATCCAACACCAAGATCGCCGATCTCGGCCGTCGCCTCAACGTCGCACTGGCGCAACGCGTGCAGGAGCTAAACCGCTACCGCTCCGATTTCTTCGGCCGCTTACGTGAAATTCTTGCCGACCGCGAGAACATCCGCATCGTCGGCGACCGCTTCGTCTTCCAGTCGGAAGTGCTTTTCCCGACCGGCTCCGAGGTGATCAACGATGCCGGCAAGGTCGAGATGAAGAAGCTCGCCGATGCCATCATCGAATTGCAAAAGGAAATCCCGCCGGAGATCAACTGGGTGCTGCGCGTCGATGGCCACACCGACAACAAGCCGCTCTCCGGCACCGGCCGCTACCGCGACAATTGGGAATTGTCGACGGCGCGCTCGACATCGGTGGTCAAGTTCCTGATCGAGAACGGCGTGCCGGCCAATCGGCTGGTCGCGGCCGGCTTCGGCGAATTCCAGCCGCTCGACCCCGCCGATACCGAGGAGGCGCGCAACAAGAACCGCCGCATCGAGTTGAAGCTGACCGAGCGGTGATCTGCAAGCCTTTGGCTTGTATCATGCGCCAGGTCGAGCCGGCTCAAGTCGGCGGCATTTAGGGCACTGGTGCGGCAGCGGCAAGAACTGAAAAAATTACCTTTTTTTAATTACACTTTGCCGCCATGGCCTTTTAGCCTTGGTCATGGGCCGAGAACCGCCGGCGGTGGAACCGCTCATCGCGACGCGACGGAACCTGACGGCCCGCGGCCGGAAGGCAAGACCCTCCCAACCACCGCCTTCCCCAGTAAAGGAGACGCAACCATGCGCTTCTTCGCTCCCACGAATCTCAGGACTGCTACGCTCGCCACACTGCTCCTCGCCGTTCCGTTTGCTGGCGCTTACGCCGGCCCGCGTGCGACGGCCTTGATCAATCAGATCCAGAGTGTGGAGACGGGTATCCAGGGCGCCATCCGGGCGAACAAGCTCGAGTCGGGCGAGGCACGTGACTTGCGCACGCAGGTCGCTCAACTCGATCGGGCCGCCCAGAGGGCCGCACGCGATGGAACCATGCCGAGCACGCAATATCAGCAGTTGCTGGCGCAGCTCGACGATGTCAGCCAAAAGCTGCGCGCTGACACCGGCAGTGCCTTCCTCATCGGCAACGGCGCCGATGGCGGATACTATCCCAACGGCTACGGCCCAACTTATCCAGGCGGCTGAAATCGGCCGCAGTGCCCGGCAGTGTGGCAATGGATTTTGCGCATGATCCTTTTCCAGCTTTCGGTTCGGGGATCATGCGCTAGCCCAACGCCAGTGCAATCAGCGCCAGCACTGCCGGCACTGTCTCGATGAACAGGATTTTGCGGCCCGCCGTTGCCGCCGTAAAGGCCGGCGACGGCGACGCAGAGCAAGAAGAAGACTACTGAAAACCGGCTTCGCCGAGGTAAAGCCCCCAGGTCAGGCCGGCTGCGAGAAAGCCGTTGTAAAGCCCCTGATTGGCAGCAAGCACTTTCGAGGCCCTGGCGAATTCCGGCGTCAGCCTGAATACCATATGGCCGCGCGGCGTGTCCCACAGCACCATCTCCAGGTAGACGATGCAGAGGTGGATCACGGCCACCAGCCCGACCAGCACGTTGGCGATCATTTTTCGTCTCCCCCATCGCGGTCTGCCGCCGCCGGACGACATTGATCACGCACGCCACCGCTTTCACAAGATGCTTTTCGGCCGTTGCAGCCGGCAGTCAATGCGTCGATCGCGGACGGCTTCGGGGTTGCCAACAGTTTTGCATTGGTATCTTTTCCCGCCGTCAAATCAGCGGAACCCACAATGTCCTTTCAAAAACTCGACGACCTCGGCCACAAGCTCGAAGCGCTGGAACACGCCCTCGCTATCCTCGGCGCCGACGAGGCGACCCATATGGCGGTCGGCGGCGGCGAGAAGCGCGCAGAGGCAATGTCGGCGCTTGCCGGCATGCACCATGCCCGGGCGACTGCGCCGGAGATTGCCGACTGGATCGCGGCGGCCGAGCAGGAGGCGCTGAACGAAGAGCAGCAGGCCGCGGTCGGGGAATTCCGCCGGCAATACACCAACCTGACCTGCCTGCCGGTCGAGTTCGTCGAGCGCCAGACGACCGCGCGCATGCGCTCCGAGCAGCTCTGGCGCGACCTGCGCGCCAAGAACGACTGGGCCGGTTTCCTACCGGCGCTCGAAGGCGTCGTGGCGCTGGTCCGCGAGGAGGCGGCCCTTCGCGCCGAGGTGCTCGGGCTCGAGCCTTACGACGCGCTCATGGAGCAATATGACCCGGGCAATCGCGCCGCCGACATCATGCCTGTGTTTGTCGAGTTGAAGACCTTCCTGAAAGGCTTCGTGCCGGAGGCACTGGCCGTGCAGGAAGAGCGGCTGGCGAAACATCCGCTGAAGCCGCTTTCCGGCAGATACCCCTTGGACAAGCAGCGCGAGCTTGGCCTCGCCATGATGGCGGCGGTCGGCTTCGACCTCACCCACGGCTCGCTGTCGGTTTCGCACCATCCCTTCTGCGGCGGCGTGCCGAGCGACGTGCGCATCACCACCCGCTACAAGACCTCGGATTTCCTGTCGGCGCTGATGGGCGTGCTGCACGAGACCGGCCATGCGCTGTACGAGCAGAACCTGCCGAAGGCGTGGGCGCACTGGCCTCTGGGCAGAGCGCGCGGCATGGCGGTGCATGAAAGCCAGAGCCTGTTCGTCGAAAAGCAGATCGGCCGCAATCCAGAATTCTGGCGCTGGGCGCTGCCGGTGGTCGAAAGACACCTCGGCGAGCGCTGGACGATCGACGACATCCTGCCGCATGTACACCGGGTCGAGCGCGGCCTGATCCGCGTCGATGCCGACGAGGTCACCTATCCGCTGCACGTCATCCTGCGCTACGAGCTGGAGCAGGAGCTTGTCTCGGGACGGCTGGAAGCAGCCGACCTGCCCGAAGCCTGGGATGCCAAGATGCGCGATTATCTCGGCCTGTCGACATCAGACAATCCGGCTGACGGTCCGATGCAGGACGTCCACTGGCCGGGTGCCGCCTTCGGCTATTTCCCCTCCTACACGCTCGGCGCCATGATGGCGGCGCAGCAATGGGCGGCGCTGACCAGGGATCATCCTTCAGCCGACGAAGACCTCGCCAAGGGAGATTTCGCGGCGATCAACGACTGGCGCCGCAAAAGGATCTGGTCGCAAGGCTCGCGCTGGTCGACACCGGAACTGCTCGAACGCGCTACCGGCGAAAAGCTCGATGCCGCACATTTCACTGACCATCTGAAGAAGCGGTACGGGAACTGAGCCGCTTCGTCTATTCCAGGTTCTTGCCGCGGTGACTGCAGAAATCCGCGAAACTGGCCTTTACTTTGGTGGGAAAGCCTCTGAAAAAGGAGTTCTTCCAAGTTGGGCGAGCGTAGATGTCTGTCTGTTACAGTTTTCATAGGATGAAGTCTTTCTGGCTCCGCTTGGTATTTTTCATCTTATTGATCGGCCTGAGTTCTCCGGCCATGTCCGACGACATGGTTCTCAAGGGTCCGGCAGAAAGCTGGGTAAAGCAGCTTGATATTCCGGCTGCCGATCCCACCCGATCGGATCAAATCAAGAATGGCGTTTCATGGCTGCTCTCGGACGACCAGATCAAGCATCGCGCCGGCGGCTATGTCGAGTACTCGCGCACCGTCTATAAAATCGTCGACCGTCCCGGCCTGGATCGTGGCGCGAGTATCGATCTGCAGTTCGATCCGTCCCGGCACAAGGTCACGCTCAACCATCTTCACATCATCCGCGATGGTGCCGTTTTGGACCGGCTGGAAGGCGTCGAATTCGACATCTTCCGCAGGGAAAGAGACGCCGAGAAAGGCGTCTTCGACGGCTGGCTGACAGCACATGTCAACATCGATGACGTGCGTGCCGGCGACATCGTCGACTACGGGTCGACCTATGAGATAACGCCGCTGGTCGGCAAGGACCTTTTCTTCAAGAATTTCTCCACCGAATGGGAAGAGCCGGTAGCGCTTATCCGCACAAGCATCATTTGGCCTTCGGGCCAGCCGCTCCAGATCAAGACAAGGGGAACCCGACTTAAGCCGTCAATCTCCCCGACTGGGCCGGACACCACCTATCTATGGGAAGTTCCAAACCCGAAACCGGTCAATGTCGAGGACAACCTGCCCGTGACCTATCCAGGCTGGGGCTCCATCGATGTCGCGTCTACCGCGAATTGGCAAAGTGTGGTCGATGCCGTTGCGCCCTATTACAAGCCAGCGACCGTTTTTCCCCCGGCTTTTGCCGCAAAGCTCGACGACATCGCTCTGCGGCATCCGGTGCCCGAAGACCGGATGGTCGAGGCAATGCGGTTGGTGCAGGACCAGATCCGCTATGTAAGCCTGTCGATGGGTGCCGGTTCCTACGTTCCGCGTGATCCCGCGACGGTTATCCTGAGCGGGTTCGGTGACTGCAAGGACAAGGCCCTGCTGCTGGTTTCGTCGCTTGTGCGGCTTGGCATTGCTGCCGAGGTCGCCTTGGCCGATCTCGACGAGGGACGGGCCCTGGACCAGCATCTGCCGGCGCTCCGCGATTTCGACCATGCCATCGTCAAGGCAAGGATCGGAGCAAAGACATATTGGCTGGACGCCACGAACTATCTTCAGGGCGGCAGGGCGCACAATCTCGCACAGCCGGACTACGGCTTCGCGCTGCCGCTTTCCAGCACCGGCGGGTTGGAGAAGATGCCGAGCCCTGTGCTTAGCAGCCCATCGATCCAGATCGCCGAGGAATTCGACTTTCCGCGGAAACCGGGCGATCCCCTCGTGCTGACGGTCTTCTCGACATATGAGGACGCCGATGCCGATTGGATGCGCGGCAATTTCGCCAGCCGGTCGCTGAGCGAGGTGTCGGACGCCTACCTGAAATACTACAACAAGCAATATCCGGGCATCCAAACCATCGCCAAGCCGGAAATCGTGGATCGCCGCGACGGCAACATAGTGAGCGTGAAGGAAAGTTATCGCTTGCCGGCGGAGGCGCTGGCGGCCAACGATCTGGCAAAGAATTTCCCGATCCGCGCGGCCGATCTCGGCAACAACTCTCTTCCAACCCCGACAATCGTCGACCGAACCGGGCCCGTCTCCCTCGGCCCCCAGTTCTACCGCCGCCACAAGGTGACCGTGCGCAACCTCAAGGCGAGGTTTTCCGGCGAGTCGATGAAAAACGTCGTGACGCCCTATCTGTCTCTCAAGGCATCCTGGTCCAACACGCCCACCGAATTGCAAGTTGAATGGAACTTTCAGACGCTGGCGACTGAAGTACCGGCCAAGGCGATTGCCGATTATCTGAAAACCGTCGATGACCTCGCAGACCAAATTCGCTGGCAGTACGATTTTACCTATGAAGAGCCGCCTGCCGATGTGCAGCTCAGCGATCCGGCAAAGGAGCAGCGACAGACCGTCGCCAGCATGCTTTTGTTGTCGTTGCTTGTCGGCGTTCCCCTGTTCATCGCCTATCGACGCGGCAAACGCCGAGCTTTCGGTAGCTGAAGAATCTCGGCCGCCGCTGGGCACCATGATCCCGAAAAGTGGATGCCGGTTTTCGGAAAAGATCATGGTCAAACAAGAAGATGGAGCCTCATCCCGATTTCATCGGGATGGAGCAATGCTACTCGGCCGCACCCCTGAAAGCATTCGCCCCGGTATCGAACTGCAGCTTGGCCAGCCGCGCATAGATGCCGCCCTTGGCGACCAGGCTCTGATGCGTGCCTTCCTCGACGATGCGGCCGCCATCCATGACCAGGATGCGATCGGCCTTCAGCACGGTTGCCAGCCGATGGGCGATGACGATCGTGGTGCGGCCCTTCATCAGCCGGTCCAGCGCCGTTTGCACCAGCGTCTCGCTTTCGGCATCTAGCGCCGAGGTCGCCTCGTCGAGCAGCAGGATGGGCGCATCGCGCAAAATGGCGCGGGCGATCGCCACGCGCTGGCGCTGGCCGCCCGACAGCGTCACGCCGCGCTCGCCGACCTGGCTGTCATAGCCCTTTTCGAGTTTCAGGATGAACTCGTCGGCAAGCGCGTCCTTCGCCGCCGCCTCGATCTCGGCCTGGCTGGCGCCAGGCCGGCCAAAGCCGATATTGTCGCGCGCGCTTGCGGCAAAGATGGTGACGTCCTGCGGCACGATGGCGATGCGCGCGCGGATCGCCGCCGGATCGGCCTCGCGCAGATCGACCCCGTCGATGACGATCCTGCCGGCCTCCGGATCGTAGAAGCGCAGAAGCAGCGAAAACACCGTGCTCTTGCCGGCGCCGGATGGCCCGACGATCGCCACCGTCTCACCGGGTTTGACCTGAAAGCTCAGGCCATGAACGGCGGCGCGGTCGGGCCGGGCCGGATAGGAGAAGGAGACATCGTCGAAGCTGATCGCGCCTCTCGCCTTTGCCGGCAGCGGCTTCGGATCGGCGGGCGCCTGGATCGCGGGTTTCTCGGCCAGGATCTCGGTCAGCCGTTCGGCAGCGCCCGCTGCCTGGGACAGTTCGCCCCAGACCTCCGACAGGGCGCCGAGCGCGCCGGCGGCGAACACCGAATAGAGCAGGAATTGACCGAGCGTGCCCGGCGACAGCGTGCCGTCGAGCACGTCGCGCGAACCGAACCACAGCACCGCCACGACCGAGGAAAAGATCATGAAGATGGCGACGAAGGTGAGAAAGGAGCGGGCAAAGATCGAGGTCCGCGCCGCTTCGAACGCTGCTTCCACGGCGGACGAAAAATACCCGGTCACAAGCTTCTCGTTGGTGAAGGCCTGCAGGGTGCGCACCGCGCCGATCTGCTCGCTGGCGTAGGCGGTGGCATTGGCCAGAGTATCCTGCGCCAGCCGTGACTTGCGCCGCACCGAGCGGCCGAAGGCGACCAGCGGCAGCACGATCAGCGGAATGGCCGCGATGACCAGGCCGGACAGTTTTGGGCTGGTGAAGACCATCATCGCCACGGCGCCCAGGCCGAGGATGACGTTGCGCAAAGCCACCGAGGCGGTGGCACCGACGGCCGATTTGACCTGTGTCGTGTCGGCGGCGAGCCGCGAGACGATCTCGCCCGACTGGGCCGTGTCGAAAAAGGATGGCGACAGCGTTGTGACGTGGGCAAAGACATCGCGGCGGATATCGGCAACGACGCGCTCGCCGAGTGTGATGACGAAATAGTAGCGGCTGGCCGACGCCGCCGCCAGAACGGCGGCCATCACCACCAGCATGGCGAAATATTCGGCAATGAAGCTGGAATCGGAAGCGGAAAAACCGTGGTCGATCATCCGCCGCACGGCCAGCGGCAGCGCCAGCGTCGTCGCCGCCGCGACGGCCAGCGAGACGATCGCGCCGATGACCATTTTGCGGTAATGCGTAATGTAGGGAAACAGGCGCTGCAGCGGCCTCAGCGAGCGCCTGCGCTCGTCTGCATCGCCGCTGATGTTCGCCATGACCGTTTCCTTTGGCCCTATGAGGCTTGCGCCATCAATATGCGCTTGCCGCGGCCTTGTGATTCAATTCCGGCTGATGTATAGGCTCGCCGACCGTTTTAGAAGCCGTCGCTCCTCAATAGCTGCGGCTTCGAGTTTTAAAAAGGGGCGCATCGACGCAGGCTTTAGCCCGTCGGCAGCACCCGGCAAGCCAGGAACAGACCCATGAAGAACGATATTCATCCCGACTACCACACCATCAAGGTCGTCATGACCGACGGCACCGAATACATGACCCGTTCGACCTGGGGCAAGGAAGGCGATACGATGAACCTCGATATCGACCCCACCACCCATCCGGCCTGGACTGGCGGCCAGCAGACCCTGCTCGACCGCGGTGGCCGCCTGTCGAAGTTCAAGAAGCGTTTCGAAGGTTTCGGCCTCTAAGCCGCATTGGCGTTTCGCAGATCGAGAAACCCGCCTTCGTGGCGGGTTTTTGGCCCTATTCGCCGACCAGCTCGCGCAGCGCCATCCGCTTGTAGGCGGCAACCAGCCGGTCGCCCTCTTGCCGCCCGACCGAGATCGCCAGCCGCATTGCGGCCTCGCCCATCTGCCAGATGAGAAACGCCGTCGTTTCCAGCGCTTCCGGATCGGCGGATGGCCGCAGCCGTTTCAGCACGGCTGTAAGGAATTCGGCGTTGGCCCGGCTATCGGCAAGCTCGAGTTCGCGTAGCGCCTTGTCGGCCTGCGTGCCCGACCAGATGTCGCGTATCACCGGCTCCGCCAGGAACATTCCGTAGTAGATATTCACCAGTTCCGAAAATGCCCGGCGCAGGCCGTCGGCGTCACTGACCTCCGCCAGTGCCGCGGCAATGCAGGCCTGGCTTTCGGCGGTGTAGCGTTCGGCCAGCGCCCAGATGAGCGCCCGCTTGTCGGGGAAGAACTGGTAGAGCGAGCCGATCGACACGCCGGCCCTCTCGGCCACCTCGCCCATGCGCATGGCGTCGCTGCCTTGCTCGGCGATCAGCGCCGAGGCGGCGGCCAGCATCCGCTCGACCCGCTCGCGGCTGCGCTGCTGGCTCGGCGCCCGGCGCGGCGATGCGGTCTGCTCATTGCGGGAACCCGGTGCAGCGGTGCCTTCCATGACTGTCTCCAGAAAAATGGCTTGACTGACAAAATACGAGGGTTTATCACGTTTTGCAAATATGAGGATCGCTCACATTTTCTAAACGCCACGCCAATCAAATTGCTCGAACCCCGAAACCGGAGCAACTGACATGATCATGAAACTGCTTCCCACCCTCACCTTCGTCGCTGCCATTGGCTCAGGCGTTGTCGGCGGCGTTTTCTTCGCCTTCTCCAACTTTATCGTGCCGGCGCTCGCCCGCTTGCCTGCCGCAGGCGGCATCGCCGCCATGAATTCGATCAACATCACCGTGATCACGCCGGCATTCATGACCGCACTTTTCGGCACCGGGCTGGTCTGTCTTGTCCTCGCCGCCGGCGCTCTTATCGGCTGGAGCCAACCGGGTTCGTTCTGGCTTCTCGCCGGCGCCCTGATCTATGTCGTCGGCAATCCGATCGTGACGATGATGTTCAACGTGCCGCTCAACAACGCCCTGGCTGCGGTCGATCCGGCAAGCGCCAACGGCGCCGCCGTGTGGGCCACCTATCTCAAGGACTGGGTGATGTGGAATCATGTCCGCACCATCTCCGCCATCGTGGCGCTGGGCTGCCTCATCTTCGCATGGCGGTGAATGCAGGACGGAAGCGTAAAAGGCCTTCAGGCAGGATCTTTTGGCTTATGGCCCTTGCGATCGGCATGGCCGAGATCGCGATCCGGATCGATGACGTCGCGAACCAGCTGCTTGAGCTTTGCGGCGTCGGGAAAACCGCCGTCACGCTTGCGGTCCCAGACCAGCGTGTCATTGCAGGAAATGGTGAAGATGCCGCCGGTGCCGGGCACCAGCGTCACCTCGCCGAGATCGGTACCGAAGGTGGACAGCAGCTCCTGCGCCATCCAGCCGGCCCTGAGCAGCCACAGGCACTGGGTGCAATAGGTGATGCGGACGGTGGGCAGCGTGTCTTGGATCATGCCGCGCTGAGCTTCGCCAAGGTCTCCTCGTCGACCTCGAAATTGGCGTAGACGCTCTGCACGTCGTCGTCGTCCTCGAGCGTCGCAACTAGCTTCATCAGCGATTGCGCCCGCTCCTCGTCGACCGCGATATTGGTCTGAGGCTTCCAGATCGGCTTCACCGATTCAGCCTCGCCAAGCGCGCCTTCCAGCGCCTTCGACACTTCGCCGAGATTCTCGAAAGCGCAGTAGATCGTGTGGCCTTCCTCGTCCGACTGGACGTCGTCGGCACCGGCCTCGATCGCCGCGTCCATCACCTTCTCGGCGCTGCCGGCCGATGCCGGATAGTAGATCTCGCCGACGCGGTCCCACATGAACGATACCGAGCCGGTCTCGCCCATCGCCCCGCCGGCTTTGGTGAAGGCAGCGCGCACATTCGACGCCGAGCGGTTGCGGTTGTCGGTCAGCGCCTCGACGATCAGCGCGACACCGCCTGGCCCGTATCCCTCGTAGCGCACGGCTTCGTAGGTCTCGGCATCACCCATCGACGCCTTGTTGATGGCGCGCTGGATATTGTCCTTCGGCATCGACACCGCCTTGGCGTTCTGCACCGCAAGGCGCAGGCGCGGGTTCATCGATGGATCGGGCGTGCCGCTCTTGGCGGCAACGGTGATTTCGCGCGCCAACTTGGAAAACATTTTCGACCGCACCGCATCCTGGCGGCCCTTGCGGTGCATGATGTTCTTGAACTGTGAATGGCCAGCCATGGCACCCCTGTCATCTTCTCGGCTAGAGCATCTGCCGCCTGGTGAACCACCCGGCATCTTGCAAAATGCTCGAATTCAAAATTTCAGAACGTCCTGCTGCGTCCCTGACGGACGGACGGCGCTCGCTGTCGGAATGGCCGGCTTATAGATAAATCGGCTCAATTCGTCCAGCCGCGCCATTGCTGCCGGCACGCAAGGGTTTCAAGATCCGAAAATCGGCAGGCTTCGGCAAACCTTTCATCCCTCAAGATCGGATTTCAGCCGGTCGAGGATGCTGATCGCGTGCGTGGCATATTGACTGATCCAGCGGTCGTGGATGTGCTTGATCGGCAGCGCGTTGAGATGGTTCCAGCGTTCGCGCCCCTCGCGCCGCGCCACGACCAGGTCGGCCTCCTCCAGCACCTTCAGGTGCAGCATGACCGTGCAGCGGTCCATGTCGGGGAAGGCATCGCACAACATGCCGGTGGTCTGCGGCGCATCCTTCAGCCGGTCCAGCAACGCACGCCGGCGCGGATGCGCCAGCGCCTTGAAAACATTGTCGTCTCGCGATTGGCTTGACATGTTATATTTCTATAACATATCCTTGAGCCATTCAAGGAAGGAGCTGTGGATATGTCTCTTGGATTCAGGGTTTCTGGCCGCATCGGCAAACCCGTCGCCGAAGTCTTCGATGCGGTCGTCAATCCGAAGAAACTCAGCGGCTACTTCACCACGATCGGCGGCGCCAGCGCACTGCTGGAGGCGGGCGCCACCGTCATCTGGTGGGGCAAGGTTCCGGTCGAGGTCGACGAGGTGAAGAAAGACAGCCGCATCGTGCTGCGCTGGGATGCCACCGACGCCGACGGCAAGCCGACCTACAAGACCCGCATCGAAATGAATTTCGAACCGCTCGACGATGGCGGCACCTTTGTCACCATCGCCGAAACCGGCTGGCACGAGGACGCGGTCGGCCTGAAGAAGTCCTACCTCAATTGCGAGGGCTGGTCGCAGATGCTGGCCTGCATGAAGGCCTATGTCGAATACGGCATCAATCTGCGCGACGGCTATTACCGCAGCGAGATGAAGGGCGAGCCGGCCAACGAGAACAACATCTGAAAAGCCACCAAGATGACGGAGGCCTGCGATGAAGCAAGTGACGCCATTTCTGATGTTCGAGGGCAAGGCCGAAGAGGCAATGACCTTCTATTGCGAGACGATCCCCGACAGCAGCGTCCTTGACATCACACGTTACGGCTCCGGCGAAGACGGCCCGGAAGGAACGGTCAAGCTGGCGCGCGTGTCCATAAGCGGTCTGGAAGTGATGGTCTACAACAGCCCCGTGCACCATGCCTTCACGTTCACGCCGTCGGTCTCGCTGTATGTGAATTGCTCCACGGAGGCAGAGCTGAACGACATTGTCGAGGCTCTGGCCAAGGACGGCAAATTTCTGATGGCGCTGGACAATTATGGTTTCAGCCGCCGGTTTGCATGGCTCAACGACAGGTTCGGAGTCTCCTGGCAAATCAATTTGGCATAGCGAGTTCTGGACCGAACCGGCCAATCGAACCTGAACACGGCAATGGAGTCAGCAAATGACCGCGAAGATCACCGGCGGCATCAACATCGCCATGAAGGTCCCGCCGCATCAATACCAGGCAACGATCGCCTTCTATCGCGACGTCATCGGCCTGAAGCCATTCACGGCCAAATCGCCGGCCGTCGGGTTCGAACTCGGTCCCAATCGACTGTGGATCGACGAGGCGCCGATGATGAGCCAGGCCGAGATCTGGCTGGAACTGTTCACCGATGATTTTCCGGCCGCTGCGGAGCATCTCGCCGAGGCCGGCGTCGTGCGCTGCGATGCCATCGAGGCACTGGGTGAAGGCTTTCGCGGCGGCTGGATCACCAATCCGGCCAACATCATTCACCTCGTACGCGAACCCGATGCCTGGTGAACAGGGCGGCGCCGTGGAAAGGAGGACGCTATGAAAATCCGTGAAACACCGACCGCCGAAGCCGGCATGCTGATAAGGCGGCCGGTCGCCGACGTATTCGAAGCCTTCGTCGATCCGGCGATCACGACGAAATTCTGGTTCACCCATGGCAGCGACAGGTTGGACAGCGGCAAGGAAATCAGTTGGGAATGGCGCATGTATGGCGTCTCGACGACGGTCAATGTCAGTGAGATCGTCGATAACAAGAAGATCGTCATGCAATGGAGCGATCCGCCGACCACGGTGGTGTTGACATTTACCGAGATGCCGGGCGGCACGACCTTTGTCGAGGTCCGCAATTTCGGCTTTGTCGGTAGCCCCGATGAGCAGGTCAAGCAGGCGATCGGCTCGACCGGCGGTTTTGCGCTGGTGCTCGCCGGCGCCAAGGCGTGGCTGGAGCAAGGCGTGATGCTCGGCCTGATCGGCGACCGTCATCCGAAGGGCGTTCCAGCAAATTAAGCAACGGCGAGCCAAGATCGGCTGGCAACAGACCGCGAATGCTCAGGAACGCCGCTTTTCCTGCTCTAGCACATGACGGCGGAGCACGCGGTTGATCTCCGTTTGATAGCCACCGCCTTCGACATGCTCCTTGAACCAGGACAGCACATCAGCGTCAAGCCGAATGGTCACCGGCTGCTTTAGTGGCCGGTAGAGGTGCCCTCGGCGAGCATGAACCCAATTCTCGGCCGAAGTTTCCGGAATGTCGGACGTGTCAATTTCGCTGTCAGGCAAATCTGCCAAATTGGCGAGCTGGTTGCGCTGATCTTGGCTAAGTTCCTTCCTGCTCATAGCGCCTCCTTTCATGCGGCGTTGCTTTCCGGGCACCGACAATCCGAATTCGTTCCTCATCTTCGAGATCGGGATAAGTGTGAACAACGAGCAGTACCACCAGCCCTTGGATCATCCCGATCGCATGCCACCTTTGCTCGCCATCTTCAAACCGGTCAGGCACAATCAGATGAAGCGGATCCTTGAAGACATCTTTGGCGAGATCGAACTCAACACCATGCTTGGCACGGTTGCGCTTGGCCTTCTCGGGATCCCATTCAAATCGCAATATGGCGGCACCGTTATTTACAAAATTGTACGCACAATTCTGTAAGAGTCAAGTCAATGCCCGCCCCCGCCCTTTGCCTTCTTCCGCCGCCGCGCCAGCATGTTGAGCCCTTCGACCAGTGCCGAAAAACCCATGGCGGCGTAGATGTAGCCTTTCGGCACGTGGTAACCCATGCCGTCGGCGATCAGCGTCGTGCCGATCATCAGCAGGAAGCCGAGGGCCAGCATGACGATGCTGGGGTTCCTGGCGATGAAATCGGCCAGCGGCCCGGCCGCCAGCATCATCACGCTCACCGCCACGATCACCGCGATGTACATGATCGCGATTTCGTCGGTCATGCCGACGGCGGTGATGATCGAGTCGATCGAGAAGACGAGGTCGAGCAGCAATATCTGGAAAATCGCGCCGGCCAGCGACAGCTGCAATGTCTCGCCCATCATGGTGTCCTGGTGATCATCGAGATCGACCGTGTGGTGGATCTCCTTGGTCGCCTTCCAGACGAGAAACAGGCCGCCGGCGATCAGGATCAGGTCGCGCCATGAAAACCCGTGGCCGAAGGCGGTGAATATCGGCGTCGTCAGTTGGACGATGATCGAGATGGTGGCCAGCAGGATCAGCCGCATCACCAGCGCGGCCGAGATGCCGAGCCGCCGGGCGCGGGCCCGCTGCGCTACCGGCAATTTGTTGGTCAGGATCGAGATGAAGATCAGATTATCGATGCCGAGCACGACCTCCAGCACGATCAGCGTCAGCAGCGCGACCCATGCCGTCGGGTCGGAGACAAAGGCGAAATGCGGCGCCAGGAATTCGACTAGCTGCATGGAGGTCGTCCCCTCTACGATCTAGAGCAGTTTCGCCGGCAATTGGGTATTGCAAGCGTCTATATCAATGTCACGACCAGAAGGATGGAGCCGTTTCCTCCAGCCGCGGGCCGCGGCGAAACGGCGCGATCCGTTCGGTCAGGCCGCTACGGTCGGAAATGTCGACGCCGACGCCGCACAATGTCGCCGGTCCGGTCGATGCCTCGAAGCGGCCTTTCGGCACCTTGGACAAGAACCGGTTGAGCGGCTCCTCCTTGTCCATGCCGAGCGAGGAATCGTAATCGCCGCACATGCCGGCATCGGAAATATAACCGGTGCCGCCATTGAGGATCTGGTGATCGCCGGTCGGCTGATGCGTATGGGTGCCGACCACAAGGCTGGCACGGCCGTCGACGAAATGAGCGAAGCACATTTTTTCCGAGGTCGCCTCGGCATGGAAATCGATGACGATCGCATCGGCCTGCTCGCCAAGCGGGCAAGCGGCAAGTTCGCGCTCGCCGGCCTGGAACGGATCGTCGAGCTCGGGATGCATGAACACCCGGCCCATGATGTTGGCGACCAGCACGCGCGCGCCGTTCCTGGCGATGTAGACGCCTGAGCCGCGCCCCGGCGTACCCTTGGGGAAATTGGACGGACGCAGGAAGCGCTCTTCGCGCGGCGCGAAAATCAGCGCATCGCGCTGGTCCCAGACATGGTTGCCGGTGGTGACGACATCGGCGCCGGCCGAGATCGTCTCGCGAAAAATCTCCTCGGTGATGCCGAAGCCGCCGGCGGCGTTCTCGCCATTGACGATGACGAAGTCGAGCTTGAAATCCGAGATCAGGCCAGGCAGTTGTTCCCACACCGCCGTACGTCCTGTCTTGCCGACCATGTCGCCGAGGAAGAGAAGTCTCATATAAGCGTGATCCCGAACCGAAGGTCAGCGAAGCAAAAAGCTGCATGACTTTCGCAAAAGACCATGCGTCCAGGAACTTATCTACAATTTCGGCGCGAAGCGGCGCAACCCGCTCTCGGTGAGTATTTCCGGAATGATCACGTCATGCGGCTCGTCCGGCACCAGGGCCACCTCCTGGCAGTCGAAGGCAATGCCGATCAGCCGCGGCTGCTGTCCCTTGTCGGCCAGCCGCACGATCGCCCGGTCGTAATAGCCGGCGCCGTAACCGATGCGGTGGCCGCGCGCGTCGAAGGCGGCGAGCGGCACCAGCATGAGCTGGGGGTCGAGTACCTCGGCTTCCTCGTGCGGCCCGACGGTGCCGAACCCCATGTCGATCATCGGCGCGCCACGCACCAGCTCGCGAAAGACGATGGTGGTCTTGTCCAGAATGGCCGGCAGGCAGAGTCTTGCCCCCTTCTCGCGCAAGGCAAACATCAGCGGCCGGACGTCGACTTCCGAGCGCATCGGCCAGAAGCCTGAGACGATCTGGCCCGGCTCGACCGTGATCCCGTCGCGCGCCGTCTCGGCCATTTCGAGTGCTGCCTCCACCCGCCAGAAAGGATCGAGCGCGTCGCGGCGCCCGAGGGCTTGGTTGCGGAGATTTTTTTTCAGGTCTTTTGGGGATGTCATGCGCCGACGTTAGAAAAGGTCAGATTTGGATGGAGTTTTACGAGCGACGTTTTGGAGGAGCGGGGCGAACTTTTCGTTCGTGAGAGCACCCCACAAAGCGGCGCGACGACAAGATCCGCCAGAGATGGTCTTTTCGATAGGTGACGATCCACACAACCGGTGGAGAGAGCGATCCCGGGAACCTACAAAGTAGGTGGGCGCCGTATGAGAAAACCCACGGGTCTTCCCAGGGACAGCTCCCTAGGGATCATTAAGGCCCCGGGGAAAATGTTCTCCTGCCGGGAAGCGCAGACCGTCTCCGCCAATATAGGCAGACGGCAGACCAAGCGCCAGAGAGACGACATGTTTCGAGTCTTAAATCGACGCAGAACCGCTCGACGAGGGTCGCGCCGGCAAGATCCCCGCTTTACCAGCAGCGCCTTGCACCGCGAAGGCCGCGTCCTTAGGGTCGCGCGATGAACCCGGGAGCAAAAATGCGTTTCGAAGGCACGGCAGCCTATGTTGCCGACAAGGATCTGATGGTGGCGGTCAACGCGGCGATCGCGCTGGAGCGGCCGTTGCTGGTCAAGGGCGAGCCCGGTACCGGCAAGACCGAACTTGCCCGCCAGGTGGCGGCGGCGCTCGGCCTGGATCTGATCGAATGGCACGTCAAATCGACCACGCGGGCGCAGCAGGGCCTCTATGAATATGATGCCGTCTCGCGGCTGCGCGACAGCCAGCTCGGCGACGAGCGCTTCAACGACATCCGCAATTACATCAAGCGCGGCAAGCTGTGGGACGCCTTTGCTGCCGGCAAGAAAGTCGTGCTTCTGATCGACGAGATCGACAAGGCCGATATTGAGTTCCCCAATGATCTGTTGCAGGAACTGGATCGGATGGAGTTCTTCGTCTACGAGACCGGCGAGACCATCCGTGCCACCGTCCGGCCGATCGTCATCATCACCTCCAACAACGAAAAAGAGCTGCCGGACGCCTTCCTGCGCCGCTGCTTCTTCCACTACATCCGCTTTCCCGACGTCGAGACGCTGCACAAAATCGTCGACGTGCACTATCCCGGCATCAAGCAGAACCTGGTGCGCGCCGCACTCAGGCAATTCTATGAAATCCGTGACGTGCCGGGCCTCAAGAAGAAGCCGTCGACCTCCGAGGCACTCGACTGGATCCGCCTGCTGGTCGCCGACGACATCGCGCCCGAGGACCTGCGCGCCGACCCGAAGAACGCGCGGCCGAAACTGCACGGCGCCTTGCTGAAGAACGAACAGGACGTGCATCTGTTCGAGCGCCTGGCTTTCATGGCGAGACGGCAGGGGTGAGGGCCGACGAAAGCCGCCGGACAGCGCTTTCCCGTCGCTGGACCGTTGCCGCCAGCGAGGCGTGAAGGCAGCTTCGGGTTGCCGACTTCAGAGGGAAATGAAATGACCGAGATCACCGTCCGCCCATTGGCGCAATCCGACCATGCCGACTGGCGGCGCCTGTGGACCGCCTATCTCACCTTTTACGAAACCAAGCTGCCCGAAGAGGTTTACGCCGTCACCTGGAAGCGGCTGTTCACGGCGGGCGAGTTCGAGCCGAAGGGTTTCATCGCCACCCTCGACGGCAAGGCCGTCGGCCTGACGCACTATCTCTACCATCGCTCCTGCTGGTCGCAGATAAACAACTGTTACCTGCAGGACCTGTTCGCCGACCCCGATGTGCGCGGCAAGGGCGTCGGCGCCGCCCTGATCGAAGCGGTCAAGCAGGAAGCCGGCAAGATCGGTGTCAAGAACGTCTACTGGATGACCCACGAGACCAACACCACCGCACGCAAGCTCTACGACCACGTGGCGCGCAGGACCGGCTTCATCGAATATGATCTGCTGTGATGAGAGCGGTTGAAATACCTGAGGACGAGCTGAATGATCTGCTATTTCGGAATTCTGGATAGCGTCAATGACGTCTGGGGAGTGCGGGTGCCCGATCTTCCCGGCTGCCACGGCGGCGGCGCAAGTCCTGATGAAGCAATCGCCGACGCGACGTCCGCCACGCGCGAATGGGTCGAAGCACGTATTGCAAAGCACTTACCCATGCCCAACCCAAGTACGGTAGCGGATTTGCTGCGATCCGGCGAAATCGACAGTTCCGGGGGTGAATCCGCCGTGATTGTGAGGCACAGATAGCAATTGTTCATCCCCTTCTTCCTCGAATTGAAGGCAGCGCGGGTTCCGGTCTCGCTTCGCGAATATCTGTCGCTGCTGGAGGGGCTGGAGGCCGGGCTGGTCGACTATGATGTCGAGGGCTTTTACTATCTCGCCCGCGCCGCTCTGGTGAAGGACGAGCGCCACATCGACCGCTTCGACCAGGTCTTTTCGCACATCTTCAAAGGTGTCGAGGCGCTGACTGACGAAGACGCGGTCGATGTCGCAAACATCCCGGAGGAATGGCTGCGGAGGCTCGCCGAAAAGCACCTGACCGACGAGGAGAAGAAGCTGATCGAGGCGCTGGGCGGCTTCGGAAAGCTGATGGAGACGCTGAAGAAGCGGTTGGAGGAGCAAAACGGCCGGCATCAGGGCGGTTCGAAATGGATCGGCACCGGCGGCACCTCGCCCTTCGGCGCCTATGGCTACAATCCCGAAGGCGTGCGCATCGGCCAGCACGAAAGCCGCAACCGCCGCGCGGTAAAAGTCTGGGACAAACGCGAGTTCAGGAATTTCGATGACGCCGTCGAACTCGGCACCCGCAACATCAAGGTCGCGCTGAAGCGCTTGCGCCGCTGGGTGCGCGAAGGCGCCGAACAGGAATTCGACCTGCCTGGCACCATCCACGCCACCGCCGAGCACGGTTATCTTGACATCAAGACACAACCCGAACGTCGCAATGCCGTGAAGCTGCTGATGTTCTTCGATGTCGGCGGCTCGATGGACGACCATGTCAGGAGTGTCGAGGAGCTGTTTTCGGCCGCCCGCGCCGAGTTCCGCCAGCTCGAATATTTCTATTTCCACAACTGCCTTTACGAGGGCGTGTGGAAGGACAATCGCCGCCGCCATGCCGAGGTGATTCCGACCTTCGATCTCCTCCATAAATATGGCCCCGACTACAAGGTGATCGTCGTCGGCGACGCCTCGATGAGCCCCTATGAGATCGCTCAACCCGGCGGCTCGGTCGAGCATTGGAACAAGGAGGCCGGCGCCGTCTGGCTCGGCAGGCTGCTGCAGCAATGGCCGAACGCCATTTGGCTCAATCCGGAAGACGCGAAGAACTGGGGTTTTACCCATTCGATTGCCATGATCCGCGATATTTTTGGCGGCCGCATGTTTCCGCTGACGCTCGCCGGCCTCGAAGCCGCGACGAAGCAACTTTCAAGGAAGCACTGAATGGATCCACGCAAAACAGGACGGTCGACCTGTTTCCTTTGCCTGCAATGCGGTGTCCAGTTCGCGGCGACAGCGACGCCGCCGCGACATTGCCCGATCTGCGAGGACGAGCGGCAATATGTGCGCTGGGAGGGTCAGGCCTGGACCACGCCGGAAGAGCTCGCCGCCGGCCATCGGGTCGTGATCAAGGATGATGCCGGCGTGCTCGCCTTCGGCATCGAGCCACGCTTCGCTATCGGCCAGCGCGCATTGCTGGCGCAAACGCCGCACGGCAATGTGCTGTGGGACTGCATCTCGATGGTCAGCGACGAGGCGGTGGCCGAGATCAACCGCCGGGGCGGCCTGGCCGCCATCGCCATTTCGCACTGCCATTATTATTCGGCAATGGTCGAGTGGAGCGAGGCGTTTGGCGGCGTGCCGATTTATCTGCACGCCGATGATCGTCAGTGGATCATGCGGCCGCATCCGGCAATCATCAGTTGGGAAGGCGAGATGCGCGCCATAAACCCGTCGCTGACGCTCATCCGCTGCGGCGGCCACTTTGCCGGTGGCCAGGTACTGCACTGGAAGCGCGACGGCGGCAATGCCATCCTGGCCGGCGACATCCTGCAGGTGGCGCCGACCCGCCGTCATGTCAGCTTCATGTACAGCTATCCGAACTATATCCCGCTCAACGCGACGAAAGTGCTCGGCATCAAGGCCGCGCTGGAGCCTTTCGCGTTCGACCATATCTACGGCGCATGGTGGAACCAGAACGTCATCGGAGACGCAAAGGCGGCATTTTCAGCATCGGTTGCGCGCTATCTCGCCGCCATCGCCTGAGGGATTCTTCGCGGCAGGATAGGAAATACGAGCAAACGCCGTAACAAATGCCTATTTCAGGCGAAGTTGGGAAGGCAACCCAAATAGCGACATAAGCTAAGAGGAAAAAATGGACAGCCACACCTACCCCGTTACCCGCACCGATGCCGAATGGCGCGCCCGGCTGACGCCCGAGCAATATGCGGTGATGCGCAACCACGGCACCGAGCGGCCGGGAAGCTGCGCCCTGCTGCACGAGAAGCGCGCCGGCACCTTCTCCTGCGTCGGCTGCGACCAGCCCTTGTTTGAATCCAAGCTGAAATTCGAGAGCGGCACCGGCTGGCCGAGCTTCAACGACCCAGTGCCGGGTTCGGTCGAGACCACCGTCGACCGCAGCTACGGCATGGTCCGCACCGAATGCCATTGCGCCCGCTGCGGCAGCCATCTCGGCCATGTCTTCGAGGACGGCCCGCCACCGACCGGTCTGCGCTATTGCATCAACGGCGTGGCGCTCAAATTCGAGCCGGCCGCCTGATCGTCAGGCCACAACCACCAGGATCAGCCACAACGTGGCGCCAAGCGTCATCAGCGAGGCCATGACGCCACTCGATTTTCCGGCAGTTCGCCAAACGGCAAAGGTCAGGAAGATATTGTAGGGCACCGGCGCGAAATGCACCGCCAGGACGAGCGCAAGCGGCAGCTTCAGCCCGAGCAGAATGAGTGCCGCCACCGACGACGCGACGTTGATCGCTGTGCCGACAACGACCAGGTCGCGCCAGAACAGCCGATCGAGCGGCACGCCGCCGAACCAGCGTGAGCGGAAGAAGGCGGCAACGCCCGACATGATCGTCATCGATCGACCGGCTCCCTCGCTCTGCTCACCAGAGCAACCCTTCCACAAGGATTGCGTCTGGAAACCCTGCTTTATTCCTGACCCAGAACTTCGGCAATCGCGCGCTCGAAACGTGAGGCTTCCGTCACCAGCCAGTCAGTCATCGCCGGCCAATTGTCCTCGGCAAAACAATTCACCCGCCACATCGAATTGATGCCTAGGCCGTCGCAACTTTGTTCTGGCCTGAGCTTCAGCCTGTCTTCGATGGCCGGCTGGAACGGCTTCAACCGCGACCAGGCTTGCGTGGCACCGAACTTCTCGTTGCGGCCGAAGAAGACGCCGACATGATTCTGCGCAGGCGCGACGTACATGGAAAGGACCAATGCGAAATCGGGCAGCCCACGCTGCCAGAACCACGGTCCGCGCCTCGCCAGCAGAGCCCTTTCATCCGGATGCCGTTCCGCGAACAACGTCCAGAAGCTGCGTTGGCGGAATTCAGAGGCGCGGCGGGCGCCAAAATCGAATTCGCTCATGGCTGGAATCCATGGTCAGAACCGCTTCTCCCGCGATCGTCTCGGGCGCCGAGGCTGGCTTTTACACCATGCCGAGCGCGGCCTTGTACAGATCGAGAATGGATTCCTCTTCCTGCCGCTCGGCCTGGTCCTTCTTGCGCAGCCGGATGATCGACCGCATCGCCTTAGTGTCGAAGCCGGTGCCCTTGGCCTCTGCGAACACTTCCTTGATGTCGTCGGCAATCGTCTTTTTCTCTTCCTCGAGCCGCTCGATGCGTTCGATGAAGGCGCGCAGCTGGCCGGCGGCAACAGTCTGGCTGGTCTCGGTGATGTCGTCGGCCATAGTCTTCTCTCCGCGTCGTTTTCTCACCGCGACTCGGGGTGACCCGAGCGGCGAATTGCAGCGGTTCGATGCCCGACCGGGCGCGGCGGGTCAAGGTGCTATCGATGCGGCATGAAGGGCTGCTGCCAGGCGCCGACAAAGCTGTCTGACGGCGGCCTATTTCACCCGAACGCGATCAGCAGATCCTTGGCATCGATCTGGTCGCCGGCCTTGACCAGCACCTCGGCTATGGTGCCGTCGCGTTCGGCATGCAACGCCGTTTCCATCTTCATCGCTTCGATCGACAGCAGCACGTCGCCAGCCTTCACCGCCTGGCCGGCAGCGACCGCAAGCGCCGAGACGACGCCAGGCATCGGCGCGCCGACATGCGCCTCATTGCCCGGCTCCGCCTTGCGCCGTGCCTTGGCAGCGGACGCGCCATGCGCCCGGTCCGGCACCTTCACCCGGCGCGGCTGCCCATTGAGCTCGAAGAATACGGTGACCATGCCCTTTTCGTCGACATCGCCGATGGCAAGGCAGCGCACCACCAGCGTCTTGCCTTTTTCGATGTCGACGAAAATCTCGTCTTCCGGCTTCATGCCGTAGAAATAGGTCGGCGTCGGCAGCACGCTGACCGGCCCGTAGGTCTCCTGCGCGGCGGCAAAATCGGAAAACACCTTCGGATACATCAGCCACGACGCGAACTCGAACTCGCTGAGCTTGCGCTCGAGCTTTTCCTCGACCTCCGCGCGACTGGCCTTGAGGTCCGCCGGTTTGAGCAGCGAACCCGGCCGCACCGTGATCGGCTTTTCGCCCTTCAGCACCTTCTTCTGCAATGGCTTTGGCCAGCCGCCCGGCGACTGGCCGAGATCGCCGCGCAACATCGACACCACCGAATCCGGGAAGGCGATGTCCCTCGCCGGATTCTCGACGTCGGCGACGGTCAGGTCCTGGCTCACCATCATCAGCGCCATGTCGCCGACGACCTTGGACGACGGCGTCACCTTGACGATGTCGCCGAACATCAGATTGACGTCGTGATAGGTCTGCGCCACTTCGTGCCAGCGTGTCTCCAGCCCGAGCGAGCGCGCCTGTTCCTTGAGGTTGGTGAACTGACCGCCCGGCATTTCGTGCAGATAGACCTCCGATGCCGGCCCCTTCAGGTCGCTTTCGAAGGCTGAATACTGGTTGCGCACCGCCTCCCAGTAGAACGAGATGTTCCTGATCCACTGCGGGTCGAGGCCCGGATCGCGCTCGGTGCCCTTCAGCGCTTCCACGATCGAACCGAGGCACGGCTGCGAGGTGTTGCCGGATAGCGAATCCATCGCCGCGTCGATGGCGTCGACGCCGCTCTCCACCGCCGCCAGCACGGTTGCCGCCGACAGGCCGGATGTGTCGTGGGTGTGGAAGTGGATCGGCAGGTCCGTCGCCTCGCGCAGCGCCTTGAACAGCACGCGGGCCGCCGCCGGTTTTAAAAGTCCGGCCATATCCTTGACGGCGATGATATGGGCGCCTGCCGACTGCAATTCCCTGGCCAGGTCGACATGGTATTTCAGATCGTATTTGGCCCGCGCCGGATCGAGTATGTCGCCGGTATAACAGATCGCCGCTTCGATCAGTCTGCCCTCGGCGCCGACCGCATCCATGGCCACGCGCATGTTCTCGACCCAGTTCAGGCAGTCGAAGACCCGGAACAGGTCGATGCCGCCGGCAGCGGCCTGGCGGACGAAATGCTGGACGACATTGTCGGGATAGTTGGTATAGCCAACGCCGTTGGCACCGCGCAGGAGCATCTGCAGCACAAGGTTGGGTGCTGCCTCGCGCACCAGCGACAGCCGCTCCCATGGGTCTTCGGTGAGAAAGCGCATGGCGACGTCGAATGTGGCGCCGCCCCAGCATTCGAGCGACAAAAGCTGCGGCAGAGCACGCGCATAGGTGCCGGCAATTCCGGCAATGTCATAGGTGCGCACACGCGTCGCGAGCAAGGATTGATGCCCGTCGCGCATTGTCGTGTCGGTGACCAGCACCTCTTTTTGTTCGCGCATCCACGCGGCGAATTTCTCCGGCCCGAGCACGTCGAGCTTCTGCTTGCTGCCTTGAGGCACATTGCCGTTGAGATATGGCACCACCGGTGGCGCCGCATCGGCCTTTGGCTGCGGCCGGCCGCGCGTCTCGGGATGACCATTGACCGAAACGTCGGCAAGGTAGTTGAGCAGCTTGGTCGCGCGGTCCTGCCGCTTCACACTGGCGAACAGTTCCGGCGTCGTGTCGATGAACTTGGTGGTGTAGGAATTGTCGGCGAAGCTCGGGTGATTGATGATCGCCTCGAGGAACGTGAGGTTGGTCGCCACGCCGCGGATGCGGAATTCGCGCAGCGCCCGGTTCATGCGGGCAATGGTCTCGGCCGGCGTCGGCGCCCACGCCGTCACCTTTTCCAGCAGCGGATCGTAGAAGCGGGTGATGACCGCGCCCGAATAGGCGGTGCCGCCATCAAGGCGGATGCCGAAGCCGGTGGCGCCGCGATAGGCGGTGATGCGGCCATAGTCGGGGATGAAATTATGCTCGGGATCTTCCGTGGTGATGCGGCACTGCAGCGCGTGACCGTTGAGCCTGATGTCCTTCTGCGCCGGAACGCCCGATTCCGCCGTGCCGATGGCAAAGCCATCGAGGATGTGGATCTGCGCCTTGACGATGTCGATGCCGGTCACCTGTTCGGTGACGGTGTGCTCGACCTGGATACGCGGATTGACCTCGATGAAATAGAATTTTCCGGTATCGGCATCCTGCAGGAACTCGACTGTGCCGGCGCCGATATAGCTGGTCTCGCGCGCGATCCTCAGCGCGTAGCCGCAAAGCTCCTCGCGCTGTGACATTTCGAGGTAGGGCGCCGGCGCCCGCTCGACCACTTTCTGGTTGCGGCGCTGGATCGAACAATCGCGCTCGAACAGGTGCACGGCGTTGCCATGTGTGTCGCCCAGCACCTGCACCTCGACGTGGCGCGCGCGCTCGATCAGCTTTTCGAGATAGACCTCGTCCTTGCCGAAAGCCGCCTTCGCCTCACGCTTGCCTTCCATCACCTCGCGCGCGAGATCGGCCTCGGAGCGGATGGCGCGCATGCCCCGGCCGCCGCCGCCCCAGGACGCCTTGAGCATCACCGGGTAGCCGATCGTCTTGGCGAGTTCCTTTACCGCCGCCATGTCGTCCGGCAAGGGATCGGTAGCGGGAATTACCGGCACACCGACTTCGATTGCGAGATTGCGGGCGGCGACCTTGTTGCCCAGCCTGCGCATCGTATCCGGCTTTGGCCCGATGAAGATGATGCCGGCCGTGGCGCAGGCCTCGGCGAATTCCGGGCTTTCCGACAGCAGGCCGTAGCCCGGATGGATGGCGTCGGCGCCAGAAAGCCTGGCGACGCGGATAACCTCCTCGATCGACAGATAGCTCTCGATCGGCCCCATATCCCTGGCCAGATGCGGCCCGCGCCCGACCTGGTAGCTTTCGTCGGCCTTGAAGCGGTGCAGGGAGTATTTGTCCTCCTCCGCCCAGATCGCCACGGTTTTGAGGCCGAGCTCGTTTGCCGCGCGGAAGACGCGGATGGCTATTTCGGAGCGGTTGGCGACAAGGATCTTCGAGATTGCCAAGGACAGGGCTCCGGACGCGGGGAAGGGAACTGCCGGACATGATTAGCGCGAAAATGCTGCAGTGCAAACAAAAATGGAGACGTCGGCTAAACCGATTTAAAATCTTGCGCCCATTGCGATGAAGCAAAAGACAAATGAAAAATGCCCGGCGCGAGGCGCCGGGCATTTTTTGGGCTGCAGGCGTTTGCCGGCTTATTGTTCGAAGTAGGTGTACTTGCCGTCGTCACCCTTCTTCCAAGTGTAGATGACGTAGTCGGGACGGGTGATGTCGCCCTTTGCATCATAGCCGATGTCGCCGATGGCGGTCTTCCACGGGCCACTCTTCTTGATCTCTTCCGCAACCTTCTGCGCGTCGTCGGAAGAGCCGACCTTGTTGGCGGCGGCGGCGACGATCTGCAGCGCGGCGTAGGAGTAGAGCGTATAGGCTTCAGGCTCGAAACCGGCGGCGCGGAACTTCTCCACGAGTTCCTTGGCGTTCGGGTTCTTGCGCGGATCGGGAGCGAACGTCATCAGCGTGCCGTCGACGGCATCGCCGGCGATGGAGGCCAATTCGTTCGACACGATGCCGTCGCCGGACATGAACTGGGCCTTGAGACCCTGATCGGCGAGCTGGCGCATAATCAGGCCGGCCTCGGTGTGCAGGCCGCCATAGTAGACGACGTTGACGCCGGCATCCTTCATCTTGGCGATCAACGCCGAGAAGTCCTTGTCGCCGACATTGATGCCCTCATACATGGCTTCGGTCACGCCATCAGCATTGAGTGCCTTCTTGGTTTCGTCGGCGAGACCCTGGCCGTAAGGCGTCTTGTCGTGGACGACGGCGATCTTGCCGTCCTTAAAGTGCGCGGCGAGGTAGTCGCCGGCAACCTTGCCCTGCTGATCGTCGCGTCCGCAGGTACGGAACGTGTTCCACAGGCCCCGCTCGGTCAGCTTCGGGTTGGTAGCGGAAGGCGTGATGACGAGAATGCCGTTCTCGGCATAGACCTCTGACGCCGGAATGGTGACGCCCGAATTGAAGTGGCCGACGACATATTTGACGCCATCGGCGACAAACTTGTTGGCGACCGAGATGCCCTGCTTCGGATCCGACACGTCGTCGCCGACCTCGATCTTGATCTGCTCGCCGTTAATGCCGCCAGCCGCGTTGATATCGGCGGCAGCCTGTTCGGCGCCCTTCTGCAACTGCGCGCCGAATGCTGCGTTCGGACCAGTGATCGGACCGGCAACGCCGATCAGGATGTCAGCCCACGCGCTGCCGCTGAACGCGACAAGCGCGATCACGGCGACGGCGGACAAGAGTGACTTTTTCATGTAAAACGCTCCCATTTACCGAGTGGGCGTGGATGTTTCTTTCATGCGATGCCCACTCTTACTCGCAGAAAAGGTACTTTGCCGATTTTCAGGCACTTGTCACGCCGATTCATCCCCGAGACGACGTTAATGATGAACGTCACCTTTTGGTTTCCAGCTCAAAAGCGATGCTCTTTCATAGAGCCAATTATACTGCGTTACCATCTGATTGGTGCGCGTGTATTGATAACCGACGAAACCCAATATCATCAGCACTATGGTGTCGACGACATAATAATGCAGCGAGAACATCGTGCCGCCGAACAGCGCGTGGTGAATGAACCTGACGGCGATGCCCAGGCCTAGGATATAGGCGAACAAATGCCCAAAGCCGCGCCATGTCTGGGCACTGGCCTTGCCCGTCATCCACACTGCCCACCCGCCAAGCAGGCAGGTGACGAAGAAGAATTGCCAGATCGAGGGTTCCTCATAGAGAATGCCCTGCATGATTGATGTCTCCTGAACTCAGTGGTGACCGCCTTCGAGATAGGCGGCGCGCACTTCCGGATTGGCAAGCAGTTGCTTGCCGGTGCCGCTCATCGTCACATTGCCGTTGACCATGACATAGCCGCGCGTGGCGAGCTTTAGCGCCCCGAAGGCGTTCTGCTCGACCAGGAACACGGTCAGGCCCTGCGTGCGGTTCAGCTCGCGAATGGCGTCGAAGATCTGCTTGACGATCAGCGGCGCCAGGCCAAGCGACGGCTCATCCAGCAAGAGCAGCTTCGGCCGGGCCATCAGCGCGCGGCCGATCGACAGCATTTGCTGCTCGCCGCCGGACAGCGTGCCGCCACGCTGGGCAATGCGTTCCTTGAGGCGTGGAAACAGCGTGAACACCTTCTCGACGTCCTCGTCATAATGCTCGAGGTTGTCGAGGCTGGCGCCCATTTGCAGGTTTTCCATCACCGTCATGCGCGGGAAGATGCGCCGACCCTCCGGCGACTGGGCGATGCGCATGCGCGCGATCTCATGCGTCGGCAGTTGGGTGATGTCGGTACCGGCGAATGTGATGGTACCCGCGCGGGCGCGGGGAGCACCGAAGATGGTCATCATCAGCGTCGACTTGCCGGCGCCGTTGGCGCCGATCAGCGCCACGATCTCGCCCTGGTTGACGGTGACGTCGACGCCGTTCAGCGCCCTGATGTTGCCGTAGTAGGTCTGGACGCCCTTGATATCGAGCAGCGTTGTGCCGGCCATCATTTACGCCCTCCACGCCGATTGGAGGTGCCGGGAGTTTTCGACTTCGCCGGAGCCTTGCCCGGCTTTGCCGTGGAAGATTTCGCGGCCGATTTGGCTTTGGCCGGCGATCCGGACTTTGCAGCAGCGCTCGACCTTGCATCGATCTGGCCGGCCTTCGAAGCGCCCTTTGACACGGTGACGCGCTCGCCCTCGCTGTGGCCGACCGTGTCGGTAACCGGTCCGGCGAGATACGAAGACGATGTGCCTGGGCCGTGGGCGGCATCCGGACCCGTATCCAATTGCTCGATGACGTCTTCGTCGCCGACTTCGCTCAGCACTGTCTCGACCTCCTCGTCGTCAACACCGAGATACGCGGCGATGACGCGCGGATCGGTCCGCACCGATTGCGGACTGCCGTCGGAGATCTTGCGCCCATATTCGAGCACCACAACGTGGTCGGAAATCTGCATCACCACGGACATGTCGTGCTCGATCAAAAGGATCGACGTGTTTTTCTTGATGTCCATCAGCAGCGCATTGAGCGCCGCCGATTCCTTCGGATTGAGGCCGGCGGCCGGCTCGTCGAGACACAGAAGCTCGGGGCCGGTACACATGGCGCGCGCAATTTCGAGGCGCCGCTGTGCGCCATAGGGCAGATCGCCGGCCGGATCGTCGGCGCGTTCGACAAGATCGGCCTTCTCCAGCCAGTGCCTGGCCAGTTCGACCGACTCCGCCGAGGCCTGCCTATAGCCGCTGAAGCCGAACAGGCCGAGAATGGTATAGCCGGACGCCTTCATCAGCTTGTTGTGCTGGGCGACGAGAAGGTTCTCCAGCAGCGTCATGCCCGAGAACAAGCGGATGTTCTGGAACGTGCGCGCCCCCTTGGCGCGCGCCGGGATCTCATGGTTCGGCAGACGTTCGAGCAGGAAGCTGGAGCCGTCGCGCCGGTTGAGCGTGATCATGCCTTCGGACGGTTTGTAGAAACCGGTGATGCAATTGAACACAGTGGTCTTGCCGGCGCCGTTCGGACCGATCAGCGCGGTGATCTCGCCGCGCTTGGCCTGGAAGGACAGGTCGCCGATGGCGACGAGACCGCCGAACTTCATCGACAGATGCTCGACCTGGAGGATGGCGTCGGTCACGGAGGGGCTCGCGTTCATCAGCCGTGCCCCTCCTTGGTGAAGGACCCCGACACGGCCCTGCGAACCTTGAGGAAGGCTGTCGGTTCACGGCTGCCGACGAAGCCGCGCGGCTTCCACAGCATGACGATGACCATCGCCATGCCGAACAACAGCATGCGATAGAGTTCCGGGGTGAAATCGGGGCCGAATATCCGCTTCAGAAAATCGAGTTCACGCAGCGCTTCGGTGCCGCCGATCATCACCAGCGCGGCGACGGCGATACCGACCAGCGAGCCCATGCCGCCGAGCACGACGATGGCGAGGATAATCGCCGATTCCAGGAAGACGAAGGATTCCGGGCTGACGAAGCCTTGCCGTGCGGCGAAGAACGAGCCGGCGAAGCCGCCGAACATGGCGCCCGTGGCAAAGGCGGTGAGCTTGGTGGTGGTGGTGTTGATGCCGAGCGAGCGGCACGCGATCTCGTCCTCGCGCAGCGCTTCCCAGGCGCGGCCGACCGGCATGCGCCTCAGCCTTATTGTGACGAAGGCGGTCAGCAGGCAGAGCCCGAGGATCAGGTAATAGAGGAAGATCTTGTAATAGGCGCCCGATTGGGCAATGCCGAACACCTTGGCGATGTAGTTGGGGTCCGAGACATTGAACGATATCAGGCCGAAGAATGAAACCTTCGGGATGCCGGATATGCCGGCCGAACCGTTGGTCACTTCGCGCCAGTTGATGATCACCAGCCGGATGATCTCGCCGAAGGCGAGCGTCACGATGGCCAGATAGTCGCCGCGCAGGCGCAGCACCGGGAAGCCGAGCATGACGCCCCAGAACGCAGCCATCAGGCCGGCGGCGGGCAGCAGGATCCAGAACGACAGGCCGAAATGCGTGCCGAGCAACGCGTAGGCGTAAGCACCGACGGCGTAGAAAGCGACATAGCCGAGATCGAGCAGGCCGGCGAGGCCGATGACGATGTTCAGTCCCCAGGCCAGCATCACGTAGATCAGGATCTGGATGCCGAAATTGTCGACCCATTTCAGCGAGCCTTGGAAGCCGCCCACCATCGAACCCGTATAGAGAGCAAGCACCAGCACGACGATGATCGGATAGAGCGCCAGCGCGGTTATGCCGAGCGCCGAAAAATGGGCATGGATGAAGGCACGGAAATAGTAGATCACCCAAGCCAGCGCATAGATGATCGCTAGCGCTCGCACGAAACGTGCATAACCTGCAAGATCCGGCCCCACCAGCCCGTCAAGGGAGCTGGCCAGAAGAATCAGAACGACCGCAATACCGATCGCCGCGAAGAAATATGGTAACCGGAAGAACCGCGTCGCCACACTGTCTGGCAGCAGGCCGGTGGCGACATCGGCGATCTTCTGGTTGGCCATGAAAGGCTGGCCATAGGCGACGTAGAGGAACCGGCCGATCATGGTGGCGATCACCACGGCGGCGAGCAGGCCCCAGCGCTGCACCAGGATCAACTCGTTGGAGATGTTCTGGTCGGTCTTCAGGCCGATGAACAGCACGAACAGGCCAAGCGCGACGGCGCCGGCATAGAGCGCTTCGCGAAAAGCGCGCTGGACCGGGGTGGCGACGACGGTGCTTTCCGGAGACACGGTAACCGCCATGATCTCAGACCTTTTCGACTTCTGGCCGGCCGAGAATGCCGGAAGGCAGGAAGATCAGCACGATCGCCAGGATCGAGAACGCGGCGACATCCTTGTAGTCGATCGAGAAATAAGCCGACCACATGCTCTCGATGAAGCCGATCATCAGCCCGCCGAGCACGGCGCCGGGCAGCGAGCCGATGCCGCCGAGCACCGCGGCGGTGAACGCCTTCACACCGGGCGTAAAACCGTCGGAAAACACCACCACGCCGTAATACATCAGGAACAGCGTGCCGGCGACGGCGGCAAGCGCGGCGCCCATGATGAAGGTGATCGAGATGGTGCGGTCGACGTCGACGCCGAGCAGTGCCGCCATCTTGCGGTCCTGCTCGCAGGCGCGCTGCGCCCGGCCGAGCGAGGTCTTGTTGACCAGATACCAAAACAGCGCCAGCAGGACTATGGTGACCAGGACGATGATGATCTGCTTCAGCGACACGCTGATGCCCGCGATCGAATAAACCTTGGAGACCATCGGCGGGACGGGCTTGTTGCGCGGCCCTTGCGTGACCTGGACGAAATTGGACAGGGCAATCGACATGCCGATGGCGGTGATCAGCGGCGCCAGCCGGAACGAACCGCGCAGCGGCCGGTAAGCCACTTTCTCGATAGTCCAGTTGTAGAGGCCGGTCAAAAGCATCGCCACGATCATCATGATCAGCAGCGCAACGACGATCGGCACCGAATAGAACAACGCACCGAGGATAAGGAAAACGATGAGGGCGGTGAAAGCGCCGACCATGAAGATGTCGCCATGGGCGAAATTGATCATGCCGATGATGCCGTACACCATCGTGTAGCCGATCGCAATCAACCCATAGATCGATCCCAGCGTCAGCCCATTGATAAGCTGCTGGACAAAATACTGCATGCTGTCGTGGCTCCCCTGGAATGTCGCCCATGCAGACGCATTCCTTTTCGTATTGCCCCTAGTCGTAAAGTTTCGAGCCCGGATTGCAACGTGATTTTTCAATCGCCATGGGTGTTTTCGTCGCACGCCATCGGATTGCCCGTTTTTTCCTATCCGGCCCCTGGACCATCGCGGACCCTACCATTGGCCTAACGCAATGTCTTTGACGATTCAATCGCAGCATGCGCTCCATTTCGAAGAAATCGCCGTCAAAATAAGTTGATGAGCGGGATCGTTGCGCCGTCGAAGGCAATCCGTTTGCGCTCTCTTTCTTTCCCCTGCGTCAGCGTTTTCTCTATTTGACGACGAAGCCGTGCGCGAACGGGTCGCGGTCGTCGATGAAGATCGTGTTCAATCCGGTCATCCGCGCCCACCCGCCGATCGACGGAATGATTGCCGGCTTGCCGGCGACGGTGACCTCTTTCTCGACCCTGCCCTTGAACAACGAACCGATGATCGATTCATGGACGAAGTCGTCGCCGACCCCAAGCTTGCCCTTGGCGTGAAGCTGCGCCATCCGCGCCGAGGTGCCGGTGCCGCAGGGCGACCGGTCGATTGCCTTGTCGCCGTAGAAGACGGCGTTGCGGGCATCGGCTTGCGGGTTGGTCGGCGCGCCGGTCCACAATATGTGCGACAGCGTGTTGATGCCGGGATTCTCCGGATGCACGAAAGTATATTTTTCGTTGAGCCGCTGCCGCACCACCGGGCTCCAGGCGATCAGTTCGCCGGCCGAATGGTCGGCCATGTCGCGATAGGTCTTTTGCGGTTCGACGATGGCGTAGAAATTGCCGCCATAGGCGACATCGACGCTGATCTCGCCGAGCCCGGGGCATTCGACCGTCAGTGCCTCGGCATAGAGGAAGGAAGGCACATTGGTGATGCGCACCTCCTCGACATAGTCGCCGACTTGGCTGTACTCCGCTACGACCAGGCCCGCCGGCGTATCCAGCCTGAGCACGCCCGGTGTCTTCGGCTTGATCAGCCCATGCTCGACGGCAAAAGTTACTGTGCCGATGGTGCCGTGGCCGCACATCGGCAAGCAGCCCGAGGTTTCGATGAACAGGATGGCGATGTCGCAATCTTCACGCGTCGGCGGATAGAGGATCGAGCCGGACATCACGTCATGGCCGCGCGGCTCGAACATCAGCCCGGTGCGGATCCAGTCATATTCGGCCAGGAAATACGCTCGCCGCTCCATCATCGTTGAGCCCTTGAGCAAAGGCCCACCGCCGGCGACCAGCCGCACCGGATTGCCGCAGGTGTGGCCGTCTATGCAGAAGAAGGAATTCTTGGCCATGCCGGCTCCCAACTGAATGTCTTCGAACTCAAAACCGTTGCGGGCTGAACGGGCCGAGATCGAGCGATGGATTCTGCCCGAGAACGAGCTCGCGGATCAAGCGCCCGGTCGCCGCAGCCTGGGTCAGGCCGAGGTGACCGTGGCCGAAACCATACACCACCGACGGCGTTTGTTGCGACCGCCCGATCACCGGCAGCGAATCCGGCAGCGACGGCCGGAACCCCATCCATTCGCGTCCATTGGCCGGATCCAGTCCCGGCAGGAATTTCTGCGCCTTTTCGAGCAGCGCTTTCGAGCGCGCATAATTGGGCGGCCTCTCAAGGCCGCCGAGTTCGACCGCGCCGCCGACGCGCAGGCCCGTCTCGAGCGGCGTGATGACGAAGCCATGCCCGGAGAAGATCAATTGCCGCTTTACGTCGAAGGCAGTCTTCGGCAACGTCGTGTTGTAGCCACGCTCGGTCTCCAGCGGGATTCCGTCGCCGAGATGTCTCGCCAGCAGATGCGACCAGGCCCCGGCAGCGATGACGACGTGCTTCGCCCGTCGCCGCGTGCCGTCGGCCGTTGTCAAGATCGCGCCGTCCTGTCCCGCCTTGACACGCTCGATCCGGGCCCTTTCGAACCCGGCGCCCAACCTCTCGGCATAGGCCCACAAGGCCTTTCCAAGCAGCTTGGGATCGGCAACGGTTTTCCACCCCGGCACGAACGTTCCCTTGACGAAGCGCGGCGACAGACCGGGCTGCAGGGCTGTGAGAGCGCTCCCCTCGACATGGCTGAAGCCGATGCCGAAGCGCTGCCTTGCCGCCCAGCCGGTCAGCGAGGCCTTGAACTCGGCCTCGCTGTCGTAGAGTTCGAGCGAGCCGTCCTCATGCAGCATCGGCCGTGTGCCGGAACGGTCGAGCAAGCCCATCCATTCCGCCTCGGCGAGCTTCATCATCCCGGCCTGCGCGGCAAGGCCGGCTTCATAGCGGTCGCTTCGGCCGGCGCGCCAGAAGCGGACCAGCCAGGGCAGCAGCTTCGGCAGATACGCGGGTGGGATGCTGAGCGGGCCGAGCGGGTCGGCGAGCCATTTCGGCAACTGCTTGATCATGCCCTTGTGGGCGAGCGGCAGCACATCGGAGAAGGCAAAGGCAGCGGCATTGCCGGAGCTGGTTTCCTCACAGATCCCCGTCCGATCGAAGATCGTGACGTTTCGCCCCGCCTCGGCCAGAAAGGCGGCGGCGCAGATGCCGATGATGCCGCCACCAATGATGGCGACATCGAGCGTAGCATTATCATTCATTGCCATGCGCCGCGCTGCACATCTGCAAATGCCTTCAAAGCGACCGGATCAGAATGTCGGCAGCTCTGGCCGCACCACCAGCGCATCCCTGACGATCTTTTCGACTGCCTTGCGCCGCTCGCCCGACAATGGCTGGCGCGGCATGCGCACGCGGTCGTTGGTGTTGATCGCCAACACTTCGGCGAGCTTGATGTTCTGCACCAGATAGGTCGAGACGTCGAGGTCGAGCAGCGGCCGGAACCAGCGGTAAATCTTCAACGCCTCCTCGCGGCGGCCCTGTCTCATCAGCTGGTAGATGGCGACGGTCTCGCGCGGGAACGCGGTGACCAGGCCCGCCACCCAGCCGATGGCGCCGACCGACAGCGCCTCGAAGGCGAGATTGTCTACGCCGGTGAACAGGTCGTAGCGGTCGCCGAGGCGGTTGATGATCTCGGTCGAGCGGCGGATGTCGTCGGAGGACTCTTTTATGGCGACGAAGCGTTGGTCCTTCGCCAACTCCTCCATCTGGTCGACGGTGACGTCGACGCGGTAGGCAAGCCGGTTGGAGTAGATCATCACCGGCAGGTCGCCGGCCGCGGCGACGGCGCTGAGTGCCGCGACCGTCTCCTCGGCATTGGTATGGTAGATCGGGCTCGGCACCACCATCAAACCATTGGCGCCTTCCTTGGCGGCGCGGCGCGCGATCGCCGCCGCCTCGCGTGTACCGGCCTCGTTGACCGTCAACAGCACCGGTTTGTTGCCGGCGATCTTCTGCGCGGTCTTCAGCACCGCGATCTTCTCGTCGTGCGACAGCATCGGGCCTTCGCCGAGCGACCCGCAGACGATGATGCCGTCACAGCCGGCCTCCATCTGCAGCGCAAAGCAGCGCTCCATCTCGGCATGGTCGAGGCCGTCGTCCTCGGTGAATTTGGTCGTAACGGCGGGGAAGACTCCGGCCCACATGTCGATCGCTCCATCTGATATATCAGCCGTATATTTCTTAAGAAGCCGGCTGTCAACGTTGAATCTGATGTGATATATCAACAATATATCAGGAGATGTTCGCATTGGTATATGACAGACCTGGCTCCGAGCCGGCGACCGCGAAGGCCTACCGCAGGCTCGAGCACATGATCGTAACTCTCGAACTGGCGCCGGCGAGCTTCATCACCGAGGGGGCGCTGATCGACAGGCTTGGCCTCGGCCGCACCCCGGTGCGCGAAGCGATCCAGCGGCTGGCCTGGGAGGGGCTGCTCGAGGTCCGGCCGCGTGCCGGCATTGCCATTGCCCCGCTTCACCCTGGCGACTGGCTGCGTGTCCTCGACGCCCGCCGTGGCGTCGAGGTGGTGCTTGCCCGCTCGGCCGCCCGCTTCGTCACCCGCGAGGCCGCCGACCTGTTTCATGACGCAGCGTTGGCCATGCAGAAAGCGGTGATTTCGGAAAATGTGTTTTACTTCATCCAGGCCGACAAGGCGCTCGACGAGGCGCTGGCGCTGGCTGCCGACAACCCGTTCGCCGCGCGCCTGGCGGCACCCTTGCAAACCCATAGCCGTCGCTTCTGGTTCCGCTACAAGGCCGATACCGGATTGGCCGAATCCGCCGAGCATCATGTCGCGCTGATCCGTTCGATCCTCGCCAGCGACGAAGAGGCCGCGGCCAAGGACGCCAAGCGGCTGATGGCGCTTTTGCGCGGCCATGCCGAGGCGGCTGCTACGCGCTGAGCCTGCCATTTCGTCATGCGCCCTGGCCGGGCAGGGGCATCACGTTTTCCCAATTGTCGCCGGCCGCGACGATGCAGCTTCTGCCGGCGATATCGGTGACGACGATGGTCCAGGTTCCGGTCTCGGCGACAAAGACTTCCATGACCGCCTCATGACCGATCAGCCCCAAAGCAAACTGCCTTTCCTGGAACTTCTCGCTCAAATGGGCGACGAGCTCGCCATGTTCAACGCAGTATTGATATTGCGCGCCTGCGGTGTTCGTACCCACCGCCAATGCGCCAGCAAGAACCAGGGTTTTCACCCATCTCAACAGCGATTTGCGTGCCATAGGGCACCTCCTTTGCCATCACGTTCCGGCAAAGGAGGGGTTTGACGGCCTCATTTTGCCGGAGCGATTCAGGCCGGTTCCGACGTCATCATCATCGCGTCGTTCCTTTCTGTGTTCCGGTCTGCCATTGGTGGGAACGATTCCAGATGTTCCCATTATGTTCTCGATATATGGTATCGGCAATGGAAAAGCGCAAGCAGGCGCCCAAGCGGGCGCCTGCAGATCCGTTTTACGGCTGTCGCCGAAAAGAATGGGCCACAGGCTGCGCGGCCATGCCGAGGCGCGCAGACCCGTGATAAATCGTTCAGGTGCCTGGCAGCGCCGCTATCGTCATCGCGCTTTCCCAGCCTTCGCCGACTGAAATCACGCAGCTTTGACCTTTTGTGTCGCTGGCGAGGATGGTCCAGGTGCCCTTGTCGGAAACGAAGACTTCAAGCACCACATTCGGATTGACGACGCCGACCGCGCTTGGGTTTTCATGAAACTTCTCGCCGAGCGCCTTGACCATATCGGCGCGAGCCGCGCATTGCTCGGCAGCCATTGCCGGGACGGCGGAAAGGGCCATCGCAGCGCAAGCTATAGTCGCCATGAGACGTGTCATCTGACACCTCCTTTGCGCCGGACATATCCCCCGGAGCCGTCACCAGCGCCGTTGGTTGATCTGCCAGCGTCTCCTTCGCGGCAGGACTGCAACCTAAGAAGATTGCTGCCTTCTTGGTTCCATCACATTAGTGTTCATGCCGATGAAGACCGCGACAAAAAGGCCCGAGCTTGGTGCCCGGGCCTTTTCTTGCTTTCTGCGATTTGGATCAGTTCATCGTCGGAATGCCGAATCGGCGCCATCCTTCACGCCGGCCCGCGCGCCCAAGCCGAAGGCGAGGACGCGCAGACAGAAAACCGTCCGGCTAATTCATCGTCGGGATGACGAACTCGGCGCCATCCTTCACGCCGGCCCGCGCGCCCCAAGCCGAAGGCGAGGACGCGCAGACAGAAAACCGTCCGGCTAATTCATCGTCGGGATGACGAACTCGGCACCATCCTTCACGCCGGACGGCCAGCGCGACGTTACCGTCTTGGTCTTGGTGTAGAAGCGGAACGCGTCCGGCCCGTGCTGGTTGAGGTCGCCGAAGGAGGACGCCTTCCAGCCGCCAAAGGTGTAGTAGGCGATCGGCACCGGGATCGGCACGTTGATGCCGACCATGCCGACCTGAACCCGCGAGGCGAAGTCGCGCGCCGCGTCGCCGTCGCGGGTGAAGATGGCGACGCCATTGCCCATCTCGTGCTCGTTGGCGAGCTTGATTGCGTTCTCGTAGGTCGGTGCGCGAACGACCGAGAGCACCGGCCCGAAGATCTCTTCCTTGTAGATGCGCATGTCGGCGGTCACATTGTCGAACAGGCAGCCGCCCATATAGTAGCCGTTCTCGTAGCCCTGCATGGAAAAGCCGCGGCCGTCGACGACCAGCTTGGCGCCTTCCTTGACGCCGGTGTCGACATAGGACTTGACCCGCTCCAGCGCCTGCGCCGTCACCAGCGGGCCGAAATCGGCGGAAGAATCCGTCGACGGACCGACCTTCAGGCTCTCGACGCGCGGCACCAGTCTTTCCATCAGCCGGTTGGCGGTGTCGTTGCCGACCGGGACGGCCACCGAGATCGCCATGCAGCGCTCGCCGGCCGAGCCGTAGCCGGCGCCGATCAGCGCGTCGACGGTCTGGTCCATGTCGGCATCGGGCATGATGATCATGTGGTTCTTGGCGCCGCCGAAGCACTGCACGCGCTTGCCGGCCGCGCAGCCGCGCGAATAGATGTAGTGGGCGATCGGTGTCGAGCCGACGAAACCGATGGCCTTGATGTCGGGATCGTCGAGGATGGCGTCGACCACTTCCTTGTCGCCGTTGACGACATTGAGGATGCCCGCCGGCAGACCGGCCTCGATGAACAGTTCGGCAATCCGCATCGGCACGCCCGGATCGCGCTCCGACGGCTTGAGGATGTAGGCATTGCCGCAGGCGATGGCCGGCGCGATCTTCCACAACGGGATCATCGCCGGAAAATTGAACGGCGTGATGCCGGCGACGACGCCGAGCGGCTGGCGCATCGAATAGACGTCGATGCCGGGGCCGGCGCCATCGGTGAACTCGCCCTTCATCATATGCGGCGCACCGATGCAGACCTCGACCACTTCGAGGCCGCGCTGGATGTCGCCCTTGGCGTCGGCAATGGTCTTGCCGTGTTCGCGCGCCAATATCTCGGCCAGCGCGTCATACTCCTTGGCGACCAGCTCGAGGAACCGCATCAGGACGCGTACGCGTCGCTGCGGATTGGTCGCCGCCCAGCCGGGCTGTGCGGCCTTGGCGTTTTCGACCGCCGCGCGCAATTCCGCCTGCGAAGCCAGCGCCACCGTGCCGCGCACCGTGCCGTCCATCGGCTGCATGACGTCCTGCTTGCGGCCGCTGGTTCCGGCGACGCGCTTGCCGCCGATGAAATGACCGTATTCGATCATGGTCTCTCTCCCTGGTTCGTGATGAGGCATTGTCCGCCTTTGCGGGAGCGATGGCAACGCGAGCGAAAACGCAACCGTTGTGCGGAGAATAGATAGCGGTTGACGGCAGAGCATCAATTCTCGCAAATAGGAAGAATGCAGGTCCCCAGCAGCAAGGATTGAGATTGAGTTCCTTCACCGCCCCCCTCTGTGCTGCCGGACATCTCCCCCTCAAGGGGGGAGATTGGCTGTCACGCCCGCCTTCGGAAATCTTCACCGCGGCAAGAAAGACGCCTGCGGCGAAACTGCCAATCTCCCCCCTTGAGGGGGAGATGTCCGGCAGGACAGAGGGGGGCACGAAGGAACGCGGTTTTGATCGTTATCGCCAGGACCACCCTCATGAACTGGGATGATGCCCGTATCTTCCTTGCCGTAGCGCGGGCCGGCCAGATCCTCGGCGCCGCCAGGCGGCTGGAGCTTAATCACGCGACCGTCTCGCGCCGCATTGCCGCCCTCGAGGATGCGCTCAGGACAAAACTGTTTCGCCGGCTTACCACCGGCAGCGAGCTGACGCCGGCGGGCGAGCGTTTCCTCGAGATTGCCGAACGCATGGAGGGCGACATGATCGCCGCGCGCTCGACCGTTTCAGGCGAAGGCGACGACGTCTCGGGCACCGTTCGCATCGGCGCGCCGGACGGCTTTGGCGTCGCCTTCTTGGCCAGGCGCCTCGGCGCGTTGACCGCTCTGCACCGTGAGCTCACCATCCAGCTGGTGCCGGTGCCACGCTCCTTCTCTTTGTCCCGGCGCGAGGCCGACATTGCCATCACCGTCGAACGGCCGACGGAAGGCCGCCTGGTGGCGGGAAAGCTGGTCGACTACACGCTCGGCCTGTTCGCGTCGCGGGCCTACGTCGACACCCATGGCCTGCCCGGAACCGCCGCCGAGCTAGGCCAGCATACGCTGATCGGCTACGTGCCGGACCTGATCGTCAGTCGCTCGCTCGACTACGCGGCCGAATTCAGCGCTGACTGGCGCACCAGCTTCGCTATTTCCTCCGCGCTCGGCCAGGCCGAAGCAGTGCGTTCCGGCGCCGGCATCGGCATCCTGCACACCTTCGTTGCCCGCTCGATGCCGGAGCTGGTGCCTCTCGATATCGTCGCACCCATACGCCGCGCCTACTGGCTGGTCTATCATGAATCGGTCAGGCCGCTGCGCCGCGTTCAGGTCGTCGCGAGCTTCATTACCAAGGCCGTCGAACGGGACAGGGGTTTGTTCGCGTGAGCCTGCCGGCCGCTGGCTGTCTTAGCTGGTGGGCGTCTTACTTGGCGTATCGTCCGGGCCCGAGATCGCCGACGTCGATCTCGGGCACCCGGCTGGAGATGATGTCGGCCAGAACTTTGGCCGAGCCGCAGGCCATGGTCCAGCCGAGTGTGCCATGGCCGGTGTTGAGATAGAGATTGGAGAAATCGGTGCGGCCGATCAGCGGCGGCCCGTCCGGTGTCATCGGCCGCAGTCCGCACCAGAAGGTCGCCGATCGCATGTCGCCGCTGCCCGGAAACAGGTCGCCGACCGAATGTTCGAGCGTGCGCCGCCGCGATTCGTGCAGCCGCAGGTCGAAGCCGGAAATCTCCGCCGTGCCGCCGACCCGGATACGGTCGCCGAGCCGGGTGATCGCTACTTTGTAGCTCTCGTCCATCACGGTCGAGACCGGTGCGGCGGCGGCGTCCTTGATCGGCAGGGTGATCGAATAGCCCTTGACCGGGTAGACCGGGATGGGCCGCTTCAGCATGCGCATGAACCGTGCCGAATAGCTGCCCATCGCCATCACATAGGCATCGGCGACCATCCAGCCCTTGCTGGTGCTGACGTTGGTGATGCGATCGCGCTTCTTGACGACGCGCCGTATCTCCGTGTCGTATTCGAAGGTGACGCCGCGTGCCGCGCAAAGCTCGGCAAGCCTGTCGGTGAACATCTTGCAGTCGCCGGTTTCGTCGCCGGGCAACCGCAGGCCACCGACGAATTTTTCGCGCACGCCGGCCAGCCCAGGCTCGGCCGCAATGCAGCCGTCGGGGTCGAGGACCTCGTAGGGGACGCCATAGGCCTTCAGCACCTTGACATCGCCGCCGACGCCGTCGAGCTGCTTTTGCGTTCGGAAGAGCTGCAGCGTGCCCTTGGCGCGCTCTTCATAGGCGATGCCGGTCGCCTCGCGCAGCGCCTTCAGCGTGTCGCGGCTGTACTCGGCCAGCGGCACCATGCGCGCCTTGTTCAGCGCGTAGCGTTCAGCCGTGCAATTGCGCAGCATCTTGACCAGCCATATCCACATATGCGGATCGAGGGCCGGTCGCACCACCAGTGGACCGTGCTTCATCAAAAGCCATTTGATGGCCTTCAACGGAACGCCGGGCCCGGCCCAGGGCGAGGCATAGCCGGGCGAGATCTCGCCGGCATTGGCAAAGCTGGTTTCCAGCGCCGGGCCTTTCTGGCGATCGATCACCGTCACCTGATGACCGGCCTCGGCAAGAAAATAGGCGGTGGTGACCCCGATCACGCCGCCGCCCAGCACGAAGATCTTCATCGTTTGGTTCTCCGCGGCGGCATCTCGTCGGGATTCGAGACCGGGATCATCGCCGCCTCATGTCTGCCGGATTCTGTGGCGTCAGCCAAGTGCCGATGCTTAGGGAAAAGACATGCGTGAGGACAACAACCTTGCGTCCTAGCCATTCACATATCGCCGGTGGAAACGGTGGCCGAGGCTGGTCAAGACCTCATAGCCGATGGTGCCGGCTTGGCCGGCTACCTGGTCCACCGTCTGCGACGACGGTCCGATGAGTTCGACGAGGTCGCCGGCCTTCAGCCTGCCGGGCGGCAATGCGGAAATGTCGAGGATGATCGAATCCATCGAAACCCGGCCGACGAAGGGCAGCCGCACATTTTCGAGCCAGGCGGAGGAAGCGGCCAGTCGATGCCAGCCATCGCCATAGCCGAGCGAAATCGTCGCCGCGGCAAGCGGAGCCTTGGTGTGGAAAGTGTGACCGTAGCCGACACCGGCGCCGGCCTCCAATATCCGCGTCTGGATGACCTTGGCTTGCAATCGCACCACCGGCAGCATCGGATTGTCCTTCGCCGGCGTCGGATTGACGCCATAGAGAGCGGCACCCGGACGAACGAGGTCGTAGTGATAGCGCTGCCCGAGAAAAATGCCTGATGAATTGGCAAAGGAAGCCGGCGCTTCCGGCAGCATCCGGCGCAGCCGTTCGAATTCCAGCCGCTGCCGCTCGTTGGCCGGCTGCTCGGGTTCATCGGCGCAGGCGAGATGGCTCATCACGAACGTCAGTTGGACACCGTCGAAAGCCTGCGGATCCTGCGCGACTGCCTGCACCTCGGATGGCGTCATGCCGAGCCGCGACATGCCGCTGTCGACCTGGAGGGCGGCCGGCAACTTACGGCCCACCCGCCCGGCCATCTCGCGCCATGCCGCGAGTTGGCTGACGCTGTTGAGTACGGTGCAAAGCCCTGCCGCAACCGCTTCCCTTTCCGCACCCGGCGGAATGCCGTTCAGCACATAAATGGCCGGGTCTGAGCCGAGCGCCTTACGCAGCAAGATGCCGCCGGCCAAATGCGCAACAAAGAAAGTATTACAGCCCTCACCCATCAGCGCCGCCGCCACCGGCGCCGCGCCAATCCCGTAACCGTCGGCCTTGACCACTCCAGCACAGCCGACGCCGCCCAGCCGCGCCTTCAGCCGCCGGTAGTTCTCACGGACGGCGCCGAGATCGATGGTCAGGATCGCCCCTGCCGCGGCTTCGCTGATCGGTTCGCCCAGGGTGACGGTCGGCGGAAGAGATTTGCTGGAGATGTTGTTCATGCCGACCTGTTTTAACGGAAGGCCGGCGGCTACGCCACCAGGTGCCGGAACGCCGCCACCACGTCTTCGTAGACCTTGCGCTTGAACGGCACGATCAGGCCCGGCAATTCCAGCATCGGCCGCCACGCCCACCGGTCGAACTCGGCCTTGTGGCCACCCGGCGGCGGAAAGATCGCGATCTCGCTTTCGTCGCCGTGGAAACGGAAGGCAAACCATTTCTGCGTCTGGCCGCGATATCGTCCCTTGAAGGCGACGCCGACCAGATGCGCCGGCAGGTCGTATTTGATCCAGTGCGGCGCCTCGGCCAGCAGCGACACCGAGCGCATGCCGGTCTCTTCGTAAAGTTCACGCGCCGCCGCGGGCAGCGGCTCCTCGCCATCATCGATGCCGCCCTGCGGCATCTGCCAGAGCTGCGTCGTTCCAGCGAATTCGCTGTCCGGCTCGGCAATGCGACGGCCGACCCAAACCAGGCCGGCTTCATTGAGGACCATCACCCCTACGCAGGGCCGGTAGGGCAGCGTCTCGGGCTCAACGAGCTTGTTCTTTGCCATCTCAGCCTTTTTCCGGATCTATGGCCACCGCCGAAACCGGCACGATCTCGATGCCACGCTTCTTGGCCTCGGTCACCCAGGAAGACACGGTATCCACCGTCAGGTCGAAAGCCGAGCCGATGCCGACGGCAAACCCTTTCGCCCGTGCCGTCGCTTCCAGCCCATCCAGTTTCTTCAATATGGCGCCGCGGTCCTGCACCGCATCGATCGCCGTATCGCCGCCGACGAACGGCACGCCGTCCTTCAGCGCCAGTTCGGGTGCCAGGCTGCGCGCCGACGAACCGTCGTCGACATAGGCCAGACCACGCTTGCCAAGCTCGGCCATCAACGGCCCCATCGCCGTCGCGTCGGCCGAAAAGCGGGCGCCCATATAGTTCATGACGCCGGTGTAGTTGGTCGTTCGCGACAGCGCCCAGCGTAAATTCTTCAAATTCTCGTCCGGCGTTGCAGCCACGGTCAGCGTGTTACGGCCGGGATTGACGTTCGGATAGTCGAACGGCTCAAGCGGTACCTGCATGATGACCTCATGGCCGCTCTGCCGCGCCACCTGCATCCAGCGGCCGATGCTGTTGCCTTGCGGCGCGAAGGCCAGCGTCACTTCCGCCGGCAGCTTGGCTATGGCTGCCTGCGTGCCGGTCTGCGACACGGCAAGCCCGCCGATGACGAGCGCGACGCGTGCACCGCGAGCCCCGGACCACGGCCGCGCATAGACATCGAACGGGCGCCTGCCGTCGGCGGCGCGGATCGGCAACGGACCGGTTTCGCTGGCCTCGACCAGCGCCTTGTCGGGAATGTGCGCGATCCTGAGGTTCTGGCCGATCGTCGAAGGGTCGCGAATGACTATGGCCGCCTCGGGTGGACCGTCGCCCCCCTCGGTCTGGACATGGATGATCTGCGGACCGCCCGTCTTCGGCCCGCTTATGTTGGCCCCGCTTGCGTTGCCTGGCGCAGCCATTTCGGGCGTCGCCTTGGCGGGCGCGGCGGCGGTATCCGCCGCCGGCGTCGTCGGCGTCGAAACGGCTACTTCTTGCAGCTTCCGGAACGGCTTGTCTCGCAAGGCGATGGCGCTGGAGACGCCGACCACGGACAGCACGACAAGCGCGGCCGCGACCGCACCGGCGCTGATCCCGCTGCCTGAGCGCGGCAGCCGGATCGCCTGTCCGAGAGGTCGTTCTATGTCCTTGCCGATATCAGCCAAGCCCGCACCCCCGGCGCGCATCCCCGAAGTGAAACCTTCTCCGGAGGCGCAAAATCCAAAATGTCGGCGCGTCCCCTTGCTTCACTGGACGCGCAGCATGCCGGCCGCGGCCCCCGAATCAAACTGCCGGAGCCTCGCGGCCCCGGCAGCATCGCATCGCTTCGCTCAGGCAGCCAGACCTGTTTGGCCCGGCTTGCCTGCCCTTACTGGTTCAACACGGCCTTTTGCGGATTCGGCGGGAACGCCGGATCCGTCTTCTGGCCGCGCAGCAGCTGCTCGGCATAGATGAGCTGCAAATCATCCTTGGGTTCCGGCGGCACATAGGCGGCCGAGCCCGAACCGGTGGTGCTTTCGTCGGCGCCCTTGATATGGCCCTTGAGGTCCGATTCGCCGCGCGTCAGGTCCCTGCCCTGCAGTTCCGCCGGCAGCGGCTGGTCGACCTTGATGTCGGGCGTGATGCCCTTGCCCTGGATCGACTTGCCGGACGGCGTGTAATAGAGCGCCGTCGTCAGCCGCAGCGCCCCGTTCTCGCCAAGCGGGATGATGGTCTGCACCGAACCCTTGCCGAAGGATTGCGTGCCGACCACCGTGGCGCGGCGCAGATCCTGCAGCGCGCCGGCGACGATTTCCGAGGCACTGGCCGAGCCGCCATTGACGAGCACGATCAGCGGCTTGCCGCCGATGTCGTCGCCGGCCCGCGCGTCGAAGCGGGTGACGTCCTTCGGGTCGCGGCCGCGCGTCGAGACGATCTCGCCGCGGTCGAGGAAGGCATCCGACACGCTCACCGCCTGGTCGAGCAAACCGCCCGGATTGAGGCGCAGGTCGAGCACGTAGCCCTTGAGCTTGTCGTTCGGCACCTGCTTCTTGATGGTGTCGATGGCATTCTCGAGGTCGTCATAGGTTTTTTCGGTAAAGGAGGTGATCTTCATGTAGCCGATGTCGTTTTCGACCCGGAACTTGACGGCCTTGACCTTGATGATATCGCGCACGACGGTCAGTTCGATCGGCTTGTCGGCGCCCTGGCGCAGGATGGTGAGCTTGATCGGCGTATTGACCAGCCCGCGCATCTTCTCGACAGCGTCGTTGAGCGTCAGGCCGCGGACCTCCTCGCCGTCGATCTTGGCGATATAGTCGCCGGCGAGCACGCCTGCCTTGGCGGCCGGCGTATCGTCGATCGGCGTGATCACCTTGACCAGGTCGTTCTCCATGGTGACCTCGATGCCGAGGCCGCCGAATTCGCCCTTGGTCTGCACGCGCATGTCCTGCGCTTCTTCGGCATTCATGTAGGAGGAGTGTGGGTCGAGCGACGACAGCATGCCGTTGATGGCATTTTCAATCAGCGACTTGTCGTCGGGCGGCGTCACATAATTCGCCCGTACCCGTTCGAAGATATCGCCGAAGATCGCCAGTTGCTTATAGGTCTCGGAGCCCGCAGCCTTCGCTGTCGAGCCGGGCGCGCCATAGACCAGGCTCATCGCCGATGCACCCATCAGCGCACCGGCAAACAGAAGCGACAGTTTCCGCATCATTCACGTCCTTCCAGAAAAACGGTCCGCCCACCATGGGGCCGGATCGACGGGTTTTCCATCCTTGCGGAACTCGACATAGAGCTCCGGCGTGGCATTTCCATTCTTCGATGCCGAGGTGCTCGCCACCCGGGCCTCTCCCATCGCGCCGACCGGCTCACCTGCGAGCACCGACTGGCCAGACGCGACGCTGATTCTGCTCATCCCCGCCAGGACGACATGATAGCCGTCACCCGCATTCAGGATCAAGAGTTGACCGTAAGAGCGGAAAGGCCCCGCATAAAGCACATTTCCATCCGCCGGCGCTGTGACGATGGCTCCCGATTGTGTCGCAACCATGTCACCGAGCATCACCGCGCCGTTACCGTCGTTGGCCCCGAAGCGCCGCTTGATCCTGCCGGTGACCGGCAGCGCGATCTGCCCTTGAAGCGCGGAAAACGGCGCGGCAGCGGTGAGCCTGTTGCTCTCCGGCACCGGCAGCGAGGCCAATTCCGTCGGCGCCGCAGCCGATGCCGGGCCCTTGTCGGCGTCGGCCGTCTTTTGCTCGGCTGCCTTGGCCGCATCCGCCGCCTTGCGGGCTCTGTCGGCCTCGAGCGAGGCGATCAGTTCTTTCAGGCTGCCGGCCTTGGCCGCCAACGTCGCGGACCGCTGCTTTTCGGCGGCCAGCGCGGTTTGCGTATCGGCGGCGAGCTTCTGCTTGGCTTCGAGCAGCATGCCGAGCCGCTTTTTTTCCGCCGCCTGCTCGCCGACAGCTGCCGTCAGCCGCGCCCGCTCGGCCTCGATCGAGGCCGTCACCCGCGACTGCTCCTTGAGGTCGGCCAGCAACATGTCGGTCTGCTGGCGCAGTTCCGGCACCACGGCACCGAGCAGGATGGCGCTGCGCACCGACGACAATGCGTCCTCCGGCTTGACCAGGATCGCCGGCGGCGGATTGAGCCCCATGCGCTGCAGCGCGCCGAGCACTTCGGCCAGAACGTCGCGTCTGGCGGCCAGTGAGGCGCGGATCTTCTGCTCCTGCGCCTTCAGCCCTTCCAGCTTGCCGCCAATGTCCTCGATGTCCTGGCCGAGCTTCTGCTCGGTCATCGCCGACTGGATCAGCGCCGCGGTGATCGAGGCGTGGTCCTTCTTGACAGCCGCTATGTCGGCGGCGAGCTTGGCCAGCCGCTCGGACGACAGCGTGATCTCTTTCGATACTTTTTCGTATTCGGCGCGGCTCTGGTCCGGGTTGGGCGCCAGGTCGAGCGTGTTCTCGGCCCGCGCGACGCCGAGCGAAAGCGCGATCGTCGCCACGGCGATGCCGTAGCGCACGCGCCAGGAGCCCGTTCGTGATTTCCAGTCTTCAGACATTGAAGCCCAACTCTATGCGCGGCTTCGTTAACGAACCATCAACCATGTTCGAGCCCCGGCCGTCATCGACAAACCCCATGAGGCCAAACTGTCGATGAGCATTGGGGCAAAAATCCGGGCGGCTGGCATCAATTCGCCGACGGAGCCGACTTCATGAACGATGGTAGGGGTGACCGGAAAGGATCGTGGCCGCCCGGTAAAGCTGCTCGCCCAGCATCCCGCGGACCAGCTGATGCGGCCAGGTCAGCGCGCCGAGCGACACCGTCAGATCAGCCAGGTCGCGCAGTGACTGGTCATGGCCGTCGGCGCCGCCAATGGCGATCACCAGCGCCTTGCGCCCGCCATCGCGCAGCGAACCTATGCGGCCGGCGAAATCCTCGGAGGAAAGGTTCTTGCCGCGCTCATCCAGCAGCATCAGCGCCGTGCCCGGTTGCAAGTGCGTCTGCAGCTTCTGGCCTTCCTCGCGCCGGCGCTCATTGGCCGTCTGCGCGCGACCTTCGGCAATCTCGACGATCCCGGCGAATTCGAGGCCTACGGCAGGACCGCTCCTGGCAAAACGCTCGAAATAGCGGTCGGCCAACTGCTTCTCGGGGCCGGCTTTCATTCGGCCCACGGCATGAACCGTAATCTTCATCCCTGCCTCGAAGAGCCGCTGATGCATGTCGGACAACGACATGCATCAAGACGAATACGGCTCAGTGGAGGGTCTCCTCCTCGAGATCGGGCGCCTGCCACATCTTTTCGAGATTGTAGAAGTCGCGGACCTCGGGACGGAAGACATGGACGATGATGTCGCCCGAATCGATCAGGACCCAGTCGGCGCCAGCCAGCCCCTCGACGCGCGCAGTGCCGAGCCCGGCATCCTTGAGCGCCTTAAGGAGATGATCGGCAACAGCCGAGACATGACGGTGCGATCGGCCAGACGCGACGACCATGTAGTCGCCGAGGCTCGATTTCCCCTGAATGTCGATTGAGACGATGTTTTCGGCCTTGGAGTCTTCCAGACTGGCAAGGACTGTCTTGATGGCGCGGGACACGGCGTCGTTTACGCTGATCCCGGCCGGCGAAGGCACGATGTCGGCCTTCTTCCGCAGTGCTGTTCTCAGTGTATTTCCTTTCGCAGCAAGAACAACCAAATCACCTCTGAAATCAGGTGACACTGCTTAGATAGGCAGAGTTAGGTTGCAGTTTCAAGACACCGCTCGCAAGCAGGCACCCGGCAGCGGCCGAATATCCGGCTTTTCGGGCCAGAAAATCGGAACCGCCTCGCCCCGCAGCGGTTATCGGCTCATCCACGAACCGGAATCCCGACATGCCGATCGATCCCCAGAACGCCCTCCTCACCGTGCAATCCGGCCTGGCGCAACTCAGCACGCTGATCGTCTCCTACTCGCTTTCGGCGGTCGGCGCCGTCATCCTGCTGGTCATCGGCTACATCGTCGCCGGCCTCGCCGAGCGTTCGATCTATGCCGGCCTCGGCCATATCAGCGGCTTCGACGAAACGCTCCGCCATTTCTTCTCGCAGGTCGTCCGCTACGCCATCCTGGGACTGGTCGTGATCATGGTTCTCGGCCAGTTCGGCGTGCAGACGGCTTCGATCATTGCCGCTATCGGTGCCGCCGGCCTGGCCATCGGCCTGGCGCTGCAAGGCACGCTGCAGAACATTGCCGCCGGCATCATGCTCCTGGCGCTGCGGCCGTTCCGCATCGGCGAATATGTCGAAGTCGGCGCGATATCCGGCACCGTCGAGGAGATCGGGCTGTTTGCCACAACGCTGAGGACGGTCGAAGGCGTCTACGTGCTTGCACCCAACTCGACCCTGTGGAACCAGCCGGTCCGCAACTTCACCCGCAACGGTGTGCGCCGCGGCGACATCACGCTCAGCATCGGCTCCTGGAACGACATCGATTTTGCGCAGAAGACCATGCTCGGTGTCGCCGCCGCCGACCGGCGCGTCAGGCGGCAGCCGGCGCCGATCGCCTTTGTCGCGACTGTCGGCGACAGCACCGTCGCCATCACCTTGCGCTACTGGACGGCGGCTGCCGATTTCTTCGCCGCCCAGATCGACCTCACCAAGAGCGTCAAGCAGGCATTCGATGCCGAAGGCCTTTCGGTCCCGGCGCCGGCACCGAAAGCGCCTCAGCCGGATGCCTCAGCCACGCGGCAATAGAGGATTTGAAACCAGCTGGAGGGTGTTCAAAGTCCTTCGCGCCGGCGCTGATCTTCAGGCGCGAAGGCGAGATCGACAGGCAACGGCGCCTGCGCCGTCATTGGCGCGAAACTGCCGGTCTCGGTGGCGGGCACCGGCCGGACCATGACGACGCGCCAGAGAACGAACAGGCAGTAGGCGGTGGCAATGACGATTGCCACATAGATGAAGGCCTGCGTGCCGTAGACGGCGGAAAGTCCGGTCACAATGCCGGGTACGACGAAGCCGGACAGCGACCAGGCAAACAAAAGCGAGCTCGACAGCGCCACCATGTCGTCCTTGCCGGCGCGGTCGCCGGCATGGGCGCTGGCAAGCGAATAGATCGATTCCGAGGCGCCGTCCCAGACCACATAGATGACGAGCAGCGCCGCCAGCGCGCCGCCGTCGAAACCGAGGGCAAACAGGCCCGCCGCGGCGGCAAGCGCAGACGCCGCGATCAGCACAAAGCGCCGGTCGGTGCGGTCGGAAATCCAGCCGAGCGGGATCTGCAGGATCAGCGTGCCGACTGGCATTGCCGAAAGCAGCAAGGCGACGTCGGCCTGGCTGTAGCCCTTGGCTGTGGCATGGATCGGCGCAAAGCCCGAGATCGTCATCGACAGGCCGCCGACGGCAAGCATGCCGGCAACGCCGACCGGGGAGATCCGCCAGGCGCGGCTAAGCGCCACGGAAGCCGCTTGCGGCGCCGGTGGCTGCGCGAGCCGCGTCAGCCCGACGGGAAGGATCGACAGCGCGGTGAAGGCAATGCCGATCAGCGGCGCGTCGGCCGCGCGGATATCGATCAACGCCAGCGTCGAGTAGCCGACGCCGAGTCCGGCGACATAGGCAACGTAGAAGATAGCCATGACCCGGCCGCGGATGGCGTTGGCGACGACATCGTTCAGCCAGCTCTGCGCGACAATGAACAGGCCGCATATGGCAAAGCCGTAGAGCGCTCGTGCAGCGATCCATGGCAATGGGTGCGGCCCCGCGCCGACCGCGGCGTTGGACAGCACGATCAGTGCCGACAGCACCATGAACACGCGGGCATGGCCGACACGCCGCACCAGCGGCCCGGTCAGGATGCAGCCGGCAAGGCCGCCAGCCGAAAGGCCGGTGACGATCAGCCCCGCCCATGTCGGATCGAAGCCCTCGGCGCCGAGCCGGACTGGGATATAGGCGAACATCAGCCCATTGCCGACGGCGATCAGCGCCATCGACAAGAGGATGCTGGCAATGGCGATCGACGGCGCCGGCTGCCGTAGACCGTTCTTGTCCTGGTCGCGCTCGAGAATCGTCATGACCGAGGATCGCCCATCAAGCAGGTCAAGGCAGCGGCAAAAGCGACATCACCGGACTTGCCTTCTCCCCTTGTACAGGGGAAAAGGAGGCTCCTATCCCTTTGCCACCTTGCGGATCGCGCTCGACGACAGCGACGAACGCGGGCCGTGGATGAAGGTCCAGGCCGGCGCCGTCATGCGGGCGAGCCGCGGTGCGTCACCCTCGTCGACGCGAGCATAATCGAAGGTCTTGGCGACCACCGACGACAGGAACGACAGCGTCGCACCTGGCCGGTCGACCACCGCGATCGGAAACGTCATCACGATGCGGCGCCAGCGCTGCCAGCGGTGGAAGTCGCGAAGCGAGTCGGCGCCCATGATCCAGACAAAATCGACGCCGGGGTTACGCGCCTTGACCAGCGCCAGCGTGTCGGCGGTGAAGCGGACGCGGTGGGCCGCCTCGAATGCGGTGACCTTGATCTTCGGGTTCTTCGCGATCTTTTCGGATAGCTGCAGCCGCTCGGCCAGCGGCGCCAGGTCTCCGGCATTCTTGAGCGGATTGCCGGGCGTCACCATCCACCACAGCTGATCGAGCGCAAGCCGTCTGAGTGCGATCTCGGCGACCAGCGCATGGCCGGCATGCGGCGGGTTGAACGAACCGCCGAACAGCCCGACCGCCACGCCTTTCCCGGCATGCGGCATGTGCAGATAGTGGGAGGATACGGATTCCTTACCCTCCCCCTTGTGGGGAGGGTCGATCCGCGAAGCGGAGCGGGGTGGGGGTGTTGCAGAGTTCAGCGTCGCACCCCCACCCGGCTCGCGATGCTCGCCACCCTCCCCACAAGGGGGAGGGTAAGACCGGCGCTCAAGGCCTCACCTGTCCCGACCCGCGTACGCGGTATTTGAACGAGGTCAGTTGCTCGACGCCGACCGGCCCGCGTGCATGCATCTTGCCGGTGGCGATGCCGATCTCGGCGCCCATGCCGAACTCGCCGCCATCGGCAAACTGGGTCGAGGCGTTGTGCAGAAGGATCGCCGAATCGACCTCGTTGAAGAACCGGTCGACCGCTGTGGCGTCCTCGGCGATGATCGCCTCGGTGTGATGCGAGGAAAACGTCTCGATATGCTCGATGGCGCCGCCAATGCCGTCGACCAGCTTCACCGCAATGATGGCATCGAGATACTCGGTCACCCAGTCTGCATCGGTCGCGGGCTGGGCATCGGCATAAAGCCTCAGCGCCTCGGCATCGGCATGGATCTCGCAGCCTGCCGCCCGCAAGGCCTCGAGGATCGGCACCAGGTGCGTGCCGGCGGCGGCACGGTCGACCAGCAGCGTCTCGGCAGCACCGCACACCCCGGTGCGCCGCATCTTGGCATTGACCGCGATCTTGACCGCCATGTCGAGATCAGCCGATCGGTCGATATAGAGATGGCAGATGCCCTCGAGATGCGCGAAGACCGGCACCCGTGCCTCGTTCTGCACACGCTCGACCAGGCTGCGGCCGCCGCGCGGAATGATGACCTCGAGATTGCCGGAAAGTCCTTTCAGCATTTCGCCGACGGCGGCGCGATCGGTGGTCGGCACCAATTGTATGGCATCCTCCGGCAGCCCGGCTGCCTTCAGCCCCTCGACCAGGCAGGCATGGATAGCGGCGGAAGAATTCGCCGAATCCGAGCCGCCGCGCAGGATCACCGGATTGCCCGCCTTGAGGCAGAGCGCGCCGGCATCGGCGGTCACGTTAGGCCGGCTCTCATAGATGACGCCGACGACGCCGAGCGGCGTGCGCACCCGTTCGATATGCAACCCGTTCGGCCGGTCCCATGCGGCAATGACATCGCCGACCGGATCGCGTAACCCGGCGATCTCGCTGATACCGTCTGCCATGGCGCGGATGCGGGCGGGATCGAGCTTCAGCCGATCCATCGACGCTGCCGATAGGCCAGCCTCCCTGCCATTTCTGATGTCGATGGCATTGGCGTCGAGGATGTCCTGCTCATGCCGAAGGATCGCCTGAGCCATGCCGAACAGCGCCGCGTGCTTGCGCTCGGCCGCAGCTATGGCCAGCGGGCGGGCCGCGGCACGCGCGCGGCGGCCGATATCGGCCATCAGCGCCACGGTATCATCCCGGGATTTTTCATGCAGCGTCAGCATGGCTCATCCTCCGCTATGTAACCTGGTCACCGACTACTTGCTCGCCACCGGCATGGCTCACCACAAGATCGTCGCGGTGGATCATCGCCGAACGCGCCTCGTAGCCGAGCACGGTTTCGATCTCGGCCGTCTTCAGGCCAGCGATCCTTACGGCATCGGCGGCATCATAGGCAACCAGCCCGCGCGCGATCTCGCGGCCCTCGGGCGACAGGATCGCCACCGTGTCGCCACGCGCAAAATTGCCGCTGACCAGTTTGACGCCGGCCGGCAGCAGCGACTTGCCGGAGAGCAGCGCGCCGATGGCGCCGGCATCGACGGTCAGCCGTCCTGCAGGTTCGAGCTGCCCGGCGATCCAGGTCTTGTAGCCCTTGACCGGATTGGCGCTCGGCCGGAAGAAGGTGGCACGCTCGCCGCGCTCGATTGCCAGCAGCGGCGACAGCCGCGTGCCCGATGTGATGATCATGGCGGTGCCGGCGGCGGTCGCGATCTTGCCGGCGTCGAGCTTGGTGCGCATGCCGCCGCGCGACAATTCCGAAGCAGCGGCACCCGCCATCGCTTCGATGTCGGGAGTGATGCGGTCGACGACCTGAATGAATCGAGCTTGCGGGTCACGCGCCGGCGGTGCCGTGTAGAGCCCGTCAACGTCGGAGAGCAGCACCAAAAGGTCGGCGCCCATCATAGTGGCGACGCGCGCCGCCAGCCGGTCGTTATCGCCATAGCGGATTTCGGAGGTGGCCACCGTATCGTTCTCGTTGATGACCGGCACCGCCTTCATCTTGAGCAGTGTCGAGATCGTCGCCCGCGCGTTGAGATAGCGGCGGCGCTCTTCGGTGTCGCCGAGCGTCAGCAGGATCTGGCCCGATTTCAAGCCATTCTTGCCGAGCGCATCCGACCAGGCGCCGGCTAAGGCGATCTGCCCGACGGCAGCAGCAGCCTGGCTCTCCTCGAGCTTCAGCGCCCGCTTGCCGAGGCCGAGGATGGTGCGGCCGAGTGCAATCGCCCCGGAAGACACGACGAGAATTTCGGCGCCGCCACTGGCCAGCACGGCGATGTCGTCGGCAAGCGAGGCCAGCCAGTCGCGCTTCAGGCCCGTCGTGCGGTCGACAAGCAGCGCCGAGCCGATCTTGACGGCAATGCGCCGATAATTTTTCAGCGATTGCGCGGCCATGGCTATGCGTTCCAGCGCGTCTCGACCGGCGCGGCGACGGCTTCGCGTGCCTCCGCCACCACCCCCATCAGCGCGCGCAGCACCGCCTCGACGCCCTCGCCGGTGACGGCGGAAAGCAGCATCGGCGCGCGGCCGGCGGCGCGTTTCAGCGAGGCGGCTTTCGCCTTGCGCGCGGCGGCATCGAGTATGTCGACCTGGGAAAGCGCGACGATCTCGACCTTGTCGGTCAACCCGTTTCCATAGGCGCCGAGTTCGGCGCGCACGGTCTTGTAGGCCTTGCCCGGATTTTCTTCCTGCGCCGAGACGAGGTGCAGAAGGACGCGCGTGCGCTCGACATGGCCAAGGAAGCGGTCGCCGATGCCGACACCTTCATGCGCGCCTTCGATCAGGCCCGGAATATCGGCAATGACGAATTCGCGACCGTCGATGCGGGCCACGCCAAGGCCCGGATGCAGCGTGGTGAAGGGATAGTCGGCGATCTTCGGCTTGGCCGCGGTGACCGCCGCCAGGAAGGTCGACTTGCCGGCGTTGGGCAGCCCGACAAGGCCGGCATCGGCGATCAGCTTCAGCCTGAGCCAGATGTTGAGCTCTTCGCCCGGCAGTCCGGGATTGGCGCGGCGCGGCGCCTGGTTGGTCGAGGTCTTGAAGTGCTGGTTGCCGAAACCGCCATTGCCGCCCTTGGCCAACAGAAAGCGCTGGCCGACGACCGTCAGATCGCAGATCAGCGTCTCATTGTCCTCGGCAAAGACCTGTGTTCCGGCCGGCACTTTCAGCGTTACGTCGGCACCCTTGGCGCCGGTCATGTTGCGGCCCATGCCGTGCGTCCCGGTCTTGGCCTTGAAATGCTGCTGGTAGCGATAGTCGATCAGCGTGTTCAGCCCATCGACCGCCTCGACCCAGACATCGCCGCCGCGACCGCCGTCGCCGCCGTCCGGGCCGCCGAACTCGATGAACTTTTCGCGCCGGAACGACACCGAACCGGCGCCGCCGTCGCCGGAGCGGATGTAGACCTTGGCTTGATCGAGAAATTTCATCGGATTGTATGGTTTCTGCTATTGGCTTTGCGGGATTGCTCTAAACCAAGGCGGGTCGAAGGGCGAGGGCCGTTTTTGCTACTGTAACGTCGCGCGTAGCTCTGGACGCGTACCATTTGGTTGACCCTTGCCGAAAAATCGATCCTCGGCTTTCCAAGCGCGAGATGTCGGAATGAAGCTGGTAACTTACAATATCCACTACGGCGTCGGCCTCGACGCCCGCTATGATATCGGCCGTATCGCCGATGCCGTGCGCGGCGCCGACGTGATCGCGCTGCAGGAGGTCACCCGCGCTAACCCGAAGAATGGCGGCCGCGACATGGTGGCCGACCTCGGCGAGGCGCTGCCCGACTATTTTGCCGTCTACGGCAGCAATTTCGAAGCCGACGCTGGCTCGCGCCTGGAGAACGGCCGCGCCATCACGACCACCTTCCAGCTCGGCAACATGGTGCTGTCGAGGACGCCGATCCATCTGTCGCGCAATCTCCTTTTGCCGCGCAGCCGCAGTGTCGAGGCGATGAACTTCCAGCGCGGCGCGCTGGAGGCGCTGATCGAAACGCCGCTTGGTCCGATCCGCTTCTATTCCACCCATCTCGACCACCGCAGCCCGGTTGAACGCCTGAGCCAGATCCGCTTTCTGCGCCAGCGTCTGTTGAAATACCCGCTCGAGGGCGGCGGGCTCTCCGGCGTCGCCGAGATCGGCTTGCCGGACCTGCCTTGTCCCGACGCCTTCGTCGTCATGGGCGACTTCAACATGCTGGCTGGATCGCCGGAACATGTCGAACTCGCCGGCCAGCCTGACCATGAATTCGGCATGCCGGTGACCGCCGACCTCGCCATCGATGCTGCCACGCGCCTCGGCGCCGCCGGCGCCGATCTCGTCACCTGGGTCGACCCCAAGCGGCCGGGCGATACCAGCCGCTACAAGCGCATCGACTACGTCTTCACCAGCGCCTCGCTTGCCAAATCGCTGAGGCGCCTGTGGGTCGACCGGCAAGCGGCCGGTTCGGATCACTTGCCGGTCTGGCTCGAGATGACGTGAGCCGCATCCATCAAAAATGCACCCAGTTCCGCAGGCTGGTCCAGGTCTTGCGATCGAGACGGTAGCGCTCGACCGGAACCTGACCGGCAACGATCGAGTTCAGCATGCCCTGGCCGGCATACTGGAAGCCGCATTTGTGGATGACCCGGCGCGAGGCCGGATTGATAACCCGCGTCGAGGCGTGCAGCACCTGGATCGTGGTTCTCTGGAAGGCAAGGTCGACCAGTGCGTGCGCTGCCTCCGTCGCGTAGCCGCGTTTCCAGTACGGCTCGCCGATCCAGTAGCCGAGCTCCAGCCCACGATCCGTGGTGTTGAGCCCGGCACAGCCGACGAAGGTCTCGGTGCCGGCCAGCGTCAACGCATAGGCGATTCCGGCCCGGCGCGATGCAGTCATGGCCAGGAAAGCGCGTGCCTCCGCCTCGCCATAGGGATGCGGCATGCGAGCCAGCATTTCCGCGACATGGCGGTTGTCGGCGAGCGCCACCAATTGCTCGATGTCGCTCTCACGCGGGGGCCGCATGACTAGCCGCTCGGTGATCAGGACCGGGCAATCTATCGCGTAACTTTCGTCGTCTGTCGCTTCCGCTTCGGCAACCATATCAAAGTCCTCCAGGCACAAGAAAAAGGGGAGATGGAAACCCATCTCCCCTGATCCATTTCCTGGCTTGGCCAGACACCGGTTCCCGAGATGGGTGCCGGTGTTCTCGTGCGGAACCGGCTACTCCGCTGCCTTCGTCATCGGGTTCACCGATACGTAGGTTCGGCCATTGGCTTTTTTGTTGAAGGTGACTGCGCCAGCTTCGAGCGCAAACAGCGTGTGGTCCGTGCCAATGCCGACATTGGTGCCGGGATGCCACGTCGTGCCACGCTGACGAATGATGATGTTGCCCGGAATCACGGCTTCGCCGCCGAACTTCTTCACGCCGAGCCGCTTGGAATGGGAGTCGCGACCATTGCGCGACGATCCGCCAGCTTTCTTGTGTGCCATCTAACTACTCCGATGCGCCGCGAGGCGCCTAAACGATCTTATGAACGCGTTCGCGTTCCGTTTCAAGTCCGATCCGGCGACGATTGCGCCGGTTCGTTCTACTTCTTCGCCAATTCCTTGGCCTGCTCGCGCCAGTCCTTGATCTGGTCGGCGCTGAACGGCATGTGCTCGTCGATCTTGGCGACGTCCTTGTCGGACAGCTTGGCGATCTGGGCAAAGGTGGTGATGCCCTGTTCGTTGAGCTGGCCGGCGGCGACCGGGCCGATGCCCTTGATCACGGTCAGGTCGTCCGGCTCGCCTTTCGGCGCCTTGAACAACGGCGCGGCGGCTTCGGCAGCCTTGTCCTCGGTCGTCTCGGCTTTGGCTTCCTTCTTCGGCGCAGCCTCTGCCTTCGCTGCTGCCTTCGGCGCGGCTTCAGCCTTCGCCTCGGTCTTGGCGGCGACCTCGGCCTTGGCTTCGGTCTTGGCGGCGGCCTTCTTCGCCGGCTTGGCGCCACCCAGCAGGATTTCGGCGATCCTGACGGTGGTCAAAAGCTGGCGATGGCCGATCTTGCGGCGCGAATTCTGCCGACGGCGCTTCTTGAAGGCGATGACGGTGCGGTTCTTGCCTTGCTCGACGACTTCGGCGGTGACCATCGCACCATCCACGAACGGCGCACCGAACGTGACGTTTTCGCCTTCGCCATGCGCGAGCACATTACCGATCTCGACGATGTCGCCGACATTGGCTTCGAGTTTTTCGATCTTCAGGAGATCGTTGGCGGCAACGCGATACTGCTTGCCGCCCGTTTTGATGACTGCGAACATTTTTTGCCTTTCGCTGTTCGGTCGGCCTTGATGAACCGCTTCAGGCGGTTCGGCCGTCTTTTTGTCAGTCTGCGGGTTCAAAAAACAAGCGGCGCGGAAGACCCCTCCACGCCGATTGCGCGCTGTCCCTAACCGAAGGTTCGGCTTGAGTCAAGGCAAGCGCCGCGGGCAAGCTGCGAATGGGTTAAGCCCAGACCTTGCAAATATCGAGCAACGGCCACCGGAGCCTCGAAGAAGCATGGACAGAAGCTGCGGCGCCGGGGCAGATTGGCCCTTGTAACCTGCCTGTCCAGCCGTTATCTAGTGCGCCGCGCCGGCAACGGCGGACCATGACCGCGGAGAGGTGGCAGAGTGGTCGAATGCACCGCACTCGAAATGCGGCATGGGTGCAAGCCCATCGGGGGTTCGAATCCCTCCCTCTCCGCCACTTCGGAATGTGTCCATTCCGGACCCATAGGTAACAGCATCTCTCATCGCGCCGGTAATGGCTTAAGATGGCACGCTATGCAGCCTTCCGCCGCAATTGGCTCACGCTCAGCCACACCGCCGAAACCAGGAAATACAGGGCGCCTACTGCGGCATAGCCGGCCACGTTGGAGATCGATGGCGGCATCGGCATCCGCGTCTGCGCGATGAAAAACGTGCCTGCCAGTGCTGATTGCCCTCCGCTCAGGATCATCGCCCACTGCGCACCAGAGCTCTTCCAACGGCGGACGGCGGTGCCGAGTTGAAGCAGGCCGGACAGGATCGCCCATAGGCCGAACACGCCGAGCACCCAATTCATGCTCATCTTCAGCGCAACAATGACCGCGAGCGTTGTCGCCACACTGACCACGACGTTGATGGTCTGGGTGCGATTCTGTCCCAATCCTCCGCTGCGCGATGCGTCGACAAAATTGGCTAGGGCATCCCATGCAGGATAAGCCACGAGCAAAACCGCCGCGACCACCCCGGAATGCTGTCCCACCGTAAAGGCAGCCGCCACCCAGACAGCCGAGAATGCCGTCCGAGCGAAGTAATAGAGCTTGAGCCATTGTTCCTGGCTGGCGCGGGAAAGATCGCCATCGTGAATCGTCATTGGATCATCCTTTCGACTAGTAGGTAGGGCTCTCGACGAATGTCGCAGAGTCGTTACGGCTATGGTTAGTTGAGGTCTTAGGGTCGTATTTGGAGGGAACGCAGAGCGAGCCGCTCCAGGAGTGGGCCTGTCACGACGCCGAATATCTTCGGATCGCCATAGGCCCGTGCTGAAAGCATCGCGCCGTGAACGGTCGCCATGAACGCTTCAGCCTCGGCACGAGGGGTGCTCATCAGTCGAAATTGGCCGTGCCGCACGCCGCGCTCCATCACCGATGTAAGCCACCCTGACAGCGAGCGGAAATGCGCCCGGACCTCAAGGCTAACTTCCTCGGGCAGCACGGGGAGCTCGCTTGCCAACAGCGCGCAGATACAAAACGGGGCGCTGGCGTTCGCGATGCAGGCTTCCCAATACCCGGCATAGATCCGCAACTGTTCGAGCGGATCGGATTCGTGAAGTTCGACATTTGCCATCCCCGCTTCAGTTTCTTCGCGATACCGCGCAACCAGCGTCCGAACCAGATCGACCTTGCTTGGGAAATGGTGATGAATGCTCGCCTTACGGATCCCGACCACTTCAGCAATGTCGGCATAACTGAAACCGTTGTAGCCGCCAGCCACGATCAGTGAACGTGCACAAGCCAGGATGTCGTCAGAGGTGGTAGACAAGTTGCTCATGCTTTTACCTACCTTCTGGTAGGATGGCAGTCAAGCCTCCTTGCACCGCGAGTAGCGTGAATTGCGTGGCTATGGCGTAGACCTCATTCGATCTTCATTGTTTTCGGCCCGCCATCAATTCAAAAAGCTCCGGGTGTTTGTCGATCGAGGTAGCCATCCCACTTCGAGGACGAGGCAACACCCTCCGGCCGACCGGACCACCGCTAATAGCCGTGCGGCACTAGGCGTCTGCACCGACTGCGCTATCTCCCCATCGTTAGCTTGTTCTATCGCTGGTTGAAGACTGGGAGGTTTCCATGGATCGGCGACTATTTTTGACAGGAATGTTTGGCATTGCCGGGGCCGCGGCCCTTGCAAGCACGGTTCGGCCAATCAACGCAGTGGCCGGCGTTCCAACTGCCAGAAGCGGCATTCTCGATGAGCTCGAGGCGCCGGATGTCGAGACCTTCGACGACGATGAAACTCAAGCAGAGTTGCAACCAGTCTATCATCGCCGGTGGCACATGCCGCGCCGGCGCCGCCGGCGCGCTTGGAGAAGGGTCTGTCGCGTTTACTGGCGAAACGGCTATCGGCGCAGGCGGTGCTTCCGCAGGCGCGTCTGGGTCTGGTTTCGATTTTAGCAACTGGCCGGCTTGAACCCTGGCCATCGCGGCCGGGGTTTTCGCCTCAGGCGGCCGTTAGCGCCCTTAGGCAGCTTTCCTAAGGGCGCGGAGGAAGCTGACGGTGTTTGCAGGTTTCAGAGCCACCAGCCTACGACTGGACGATACGACGATTTTCGCAAGGGTCGGAGGCACCGGTCCGCCGCTGCTGCTTCTTCACGGTTTTCCAGAAACGCATCTGATGTGGAGGGATATCGCCGCAGCCTTGGCGCTCCGCTTCACGGTGGTCGCCGCCGACCTTCGAGGCTATGGGCAAAGCGGATGTCCGGTTTCCTCTGCCGATCATAGCCCATACGCCAAACGCGCCATGGCCGGCGACATGGTTCAGGCCATGAAGCAAATGGGGTTTGAGCGGTTCATGGTTGCCGGGCATGATCGTGGCGGGCGGGTTGCCTATCGCCTGGCGCTGGACCATCCCGACAACGTGCTCAAAATCGCCGTCCTCGACATCATCCCCACCGCCGCAACATGGGATCGGGCGGATGCCAGACTGGCGCTCGGCTTCTGGCCCTGGAGCCTTCTTGCCCAGCCGGAGCCCCTGCCGGAGCGTCTGATCGGCGCGGCTCCCGATGCCGTCGTCGACGATGCAATAACGCAGTGGGGATCGTCGGCGAAAATGGTCTCCAAAGAGGTCAGGAACGCCTATGTTGATGCGCTTCGCGATCCCGCGCATATTCATGCCATCTGCGAAGAGTATCGCGCCGCTGCGACGATCGATCGTGAACATGACGCGTTGGACCGCGCAAACGGTCGTCGCATCGACAGTCCGCTACTGGCGCTATGGAGTGGCGAAGGCGCCCTGGAGAACTGGTATGCGCAAGAAGGCGGGCCGCTGGCCATCTGGAGGAAATGGGCCGACAGAGTGGCAGGACGCGCTGTCCAAGGCGGGCACTTTTTCCCGGAAGAGCACCCCGACAAGACGGCAGCGGCTCTCTCGGAATTCTTTGACGACAAACAGGTCGGTCAGCACAGAGTATTGTAGAGGTCACATGCTTCAGTTACGCGGAACCTCGGGAGCGCTTCGCGGCCTGAGATCGAGAACCCTCCGAAAATCCGCCCGTCCGGCATCAACGTGCTTGATAAGGGAATGAAGGCGATCTCCACGGCCGCGCCTCTGATATGCAGCCTCATGTTTGTCGGAAGTTGCGCATCGCCTTTGCCGGCATCCTTTGATGCTGCGAAATACGACAAGATGAGTTGCGTCGAGCTCAACGTGGCGATAGGCGCGGTCGCCGACGAAATGTCGGCGACAGCCATCGCTCGTGGCAAAGTCGTCCACACCAACATTCCGGGCTGGCTGTTGGGAGGGCAGCGTGTCGCCTCGACCGTGGCTGCCCGCCAGAGTGCGAAGATCGAGCGCTTGCGGCAGCAGGAGGCTGCGATTGCCGCGGCGAGACGAAGCCGGTGCTGATTGCGTCACTGAAGTGGGTCTTCAGCCCGCCACCCCGGATTGATGCGCAGCGATCGCGCCGAGGAATATCTCGCCGAAATCCTTGAGCTTGGCGGCGCCGACGCCGTTGACCGCGGCGAAGGCGTCCAGATCACGCGGGCAGCGTTCGGCCATATCGATCAGTGTACGATCCGAAAAGATCACGAAGGCCGGCACCTGGCGTTCCCGGGCAAGACGCAGCCGTACAGCCTTGAGCGCCGCCAGCAGCGCCGAATCCAGACCTTCCGTGCCTGCTGCGGTATCCTCAGGACGTATCTTGCCTCGCGATGACTGGCGCGCGTCCAAGCGATACCGGAATGAAGCCTCGCCCCGAGCCAGCGCACGGCCCTTCTCGGCAATGGCGAGGCCGCCACGGCCGGCTGAGTCCAATGTCAGGAACCCTCCCGCGACGAGTTGGCGGAGCAGCGACAGCAAGAGATTCTTCTTATGCGCCACACCGGTGCCGAAGCTGGCAAGCCTGTGGTGGTTCCTGTCCAGGACCTTCTCGGTCTCATGGCCGAGCAGGACATCGACGACATGGGCGGCGCCGAAGCGCTCGCCGGTCTGTGCGATCGCCGCCAGGATGAGCCGTGCCTCCGCCTCACCATCCGCATGCGGCGCCTGGTCGAGGCAGTTGTCGCAATTGCCGCAAGGCGAAGCACTTTCGCCGAAATAGCCAAGCAGGATCTGACGGCGGCACTGCGTCGTCTCGCAATAACCGATCAGCGTTTCGAGCCGGCCGTGCGCGCGCCTTTTGTGCTCAGCCGGTGCGTCCTCGTCTTCGATGAAAAGCCGGCGCATGCGGATATCGCCGAGACCGAACAGCATATGTGCCTCGGCCGCCCGCCCGTCGCGGCCCGCGCGCCCGATTTCCTGGTAATAAGCCTCCAAGCTGCCCGGCAGGTCGGTGTGGAAGACATAGGCGACGTCCGGCTTGTCGATCCCCATGCCGAAGGCGATGGTCGCCACCATCACCACGCCGGACAAGGTCATGAAAGCGTTTTGATTCGCTTCACGCGCGTCCTTGCTCATGCCGGCATGATAGGCGAGCGCGCGTACGCCGCTGCGCTCGAGGAACGCCGCCATCTCTTCGGTCTTTTTGCGCGACAGGCAATAGACGATCCCGCTGCGGCCCACATGGCGCTGCACGAAGTTTAGCAATTGCCGCTTGCTGTCCTGCTTGGGCTCAATGCCTAGCTTGATGTTCGGCCGGTCGAAGCCGAGCACCACGGTATCGACGCGCCCGTCGAACAGCTGCGCGGCAATGTCGGTGCGCGTGGTCTCGTCCGCCGTAGCCGTCAGCGCAATAATCGGCACTTTCGGGAAGATATCACGTAGTCTCGACAATTCTTCGTATTCGCGCCGGAACGCCGGTCCCCATTGCGAGATGCAATGCGCCTCGTCGATGGCGATCAGCCGGACATCGAGCTTGGTCAACGCCTCGAGCATTCGCACGGTCATTAGCCGCTCCGGTGCAAGATAGAGCAGGCGCGTCTGGCCTGCCGCGACACGGCGCCATCCAGCGACATTGGCATCGCGGTCGAGCGAGGAATTGATCGTATCGGCCGCCACGCCGGCAAGGCGCAATGCGGCGACCTGATCCTGCATCAGGGCCACCAGCGGCGAAACGACAATGGTGAGCCCGCCCAGCACCAGCGCCGGGACCTGGTAGCAGAGCGATTTGCCGGCGCCGGTCGGCATGACGGCCAGCACATGGCGCCTGGCCAGCAGCGCCTCCATAACAGGCGCCTGGCCGGGACGAAAATCATCGAAACCGAATACATCCCTGAGGACGCGCCGCTTGGAATCCTCTGCCGGGATGCTCGCTGCTACCTGCATTACAGAACTTTCGGGGATACGACCTGCCGAAATTCCCCGGCGAATCGCCAGGTGATTGCCTGGACAGCAGATTCGAACATTTATCGACCCCTCTGGTCCTGTCCGCGGCACCGCCTGAGGCGAACTTCTCTCTCATTGGCCGATATCAGACCGTCGTTCCAGCCCCTATTCGCTTTGGCTGTGAATATTGCACCGCCTCGGAGCGGTTAATCCTATCTTCACCATCATTCGGCAGGTTCAGGTTCTGCGGTGATGTTTTGAGTACCGCGGCGCCACAAGCGCCCAGGCAACACGCCCGCGTCTCTCCGGAGGCGCGGGTTTTTTTCTGAGAACCGGCTGCCTGATCTTCGGGCCCGCAGCTCAGTCGAGGAAATCGGCGCGGTGCGGCGTGAAGCTGTCGACCAGCCGTCCCGCCTGCAGCGCCTTGACGCCATGGACAAGGTTGGAAGGAACGATGAAGCTGCTGCCGGTTTCCAGGATCTCGGTCCTGCCGTCGATGGTGACTTCGAAGCGGCCTTCGGCGACGTAGCTCGCCTGGACATGCGGGTGCGAGTGCAATGCACCGACGCCGCCCTTGTCGAAGGCAAACTCGACCATCATCAGTTCATCGGTGTGCAGGAGAACGCGCCTGCGGTTGCCATCCGGCGTCGGCGTCCACGCACCCTCGCCGGCATGCGAGAAGATTTTGGTTCCGGTCATCGTCAGACTCTCATCGTCGCTGTTCATCGCGCCAGCCAGCCGCCGTCCACCGGCATCACCGCGCCATGCATATAGTTCGACGCCGGCGCCAGCAGGAAGACGGCTGCGTCGCCGATGTCTTCCGGCGCGCCCCAGCGCCCCGCCGGAATGCGCGCCAGGATCGAGGCGCTGCGGTCGGGATCGGCGCGCAGCGCCTCGGTGTTGTTGGTCTCGATATAGCCTGGCGCAATGCCATTGACGTTGATGCCCTTTGCCGCCCACTCGCATGCCAGCAGCCGGGTAATGCCGAGCACGCCGTGTTTGGAGGCGGTGTAGGAGGCGACGCGAATGCCGCCCTGAAAGCTCAGCACCGAAGCGATGTTGACGATCTTGCCGCGCCGTCCCGGCTCGGCAAGCACGCGCCTGGCAAAACTCTGGCTGAGGAAGAACACCGTCTTCAGATTGACGCCCATGACGTCGTCCCAGTCGGCTTCGGTGAGGTCGACCGCGTCGGCACGCCGGATGATGCCGGCATTGTTGACCAGGCCATCGAGCGGCCCCGTATCCGCCCAGACGCGGTCAAGCATCGCCTGGGCGGCGGCATCGTCGCCAAGGTCGCAGAGGACCGCCTCGAAGCGGCCGCCGACAGCCGCAATCTTCTCCGCCGTCTCGTCCATCGCCGACCGGCCGACGCCGACGACCGCGCCGCCTGCGCGCGCGATCGACACGGCGATGCCTTGGCCGATGCCGGTATTGGCGCCGGTGACGAGGATGCGCTTGCCGGCAAGGCTGAAGGCCGAGAGATCGCTCACTTGAGCTCCTCCATCGCCACCAGGTCGACATCGGTATAGTCGACATTATCGCCGGCCATCGCCCAGATGAAGGCGTAGTTGGAGGTGCCGGCGCCCGAATGGATCGACCATCCCGGCGACAGCACCGCCTCCTCGTTGCGCATGACGAGATGGCGCGTTTCGTCCGGCTCGCCCATGAAATGAAACACCCGCGCCGCCTCCGGCAGATCGAAATAAAGATAGGCTTCCATGCGCCGGTCATGCACATGGCATGGCATGGTGTTCCAGACCGAACCGGAGGCAAGCTGCGTCATGCCGACGACAAGCTGACAGGTCTTTACCCCATCGGCATGGATGAACTGGAAGATCGAGCGCTCGTTGGAGGTTGCCTGGCTGCCGAGATCGAGCCGCTTGGCATCGCCGATGCGGATCAGCCGGTTGGGATGGCTCTGATGCGCCGGCGCGCTGAGCAGGTAGAACTTAACCGGCTCAGCCAGATTGGTCGCAGCGAACGACACCTCATCGGTGCCCATGCCGAGATAGAGCATGTCGCGCGCCTGCAGCTCGTAGGATTGGCCGCCGGCTTTGACGACGCCCGCGCTGCCGATGTTGACGATGATCATCTCACGGCGGTCGAGAAAATTCTTGGTCCCGGTCGGCTTGATCGCCTGCAGCGGCAGCGGTGTACCGGCGGGCATGGCGCCGCCGACTATCATGCGGTCGTAATGGGTGTAGGTCAGGCCGATGCGGCCGGGCTGGAACAAGTCCTCGATCAGGAAATTGTGTCGCAGCTCGTCCGTTCCCATGGCTGCGGCAGAAACAGGGTCGATGGCGAAGCGGGAGGTGAAATCCGTGTGATCGTCAGATTGAATCATTGCTGCCTCAATTGCTCATTCGGTTGCCGCGGCCTTGACCGAGTCGGCATAAAAAACCTGGCGCGCGTGCAGGCGCTCGCGATAGCGCTGCTGGCTGGCACCGAGATGCGCGCGCATCGCCTCCCGCGCCGCTTCGGCATCGCCTGACGAGATAGCATTGAGGATTACCAGATGCTCACGCTGCAGGCCGCGCTGATAGGCGTCCGATTGGGCGATCTCGGTCGACCAGGGCGAGGTCACGTCGCAAGGAATGGCGCGGCGGCCGAGCACGTCGAGCATCTCGACATAGAACGGATTGTTGGTGGCGCTGGCGATTGCACGGTGGAAGGCAAGGTCGGCCGGTCCAGTCGGCTCGCTGTTGAGGAGCAGCCGTTCGAACTCGAAGAAGGCTTCCTGGATTGCCGCTTCCTGCGCGGCGTTGCGCCGGATGGCGGCGAGCCCCGCGGATTCGATCTCGATCGCCAACCTGACTTCGAGCACGTTGAGGGCAATCGAATCCTTGCTGCCCATCTCCGCTGCCAGAGCACCGAACGCTGTCGAGATATGTTCGGTGACGAAAACGCCGGCGCCTTGGCGCGGCTCGACCAGGCCGTCCGCGGCAAGCTTGGCCAGCGCCTCGCGTATCACGGTGCGGCTGACCCCGAAGGTTTCCGTCAGCTGGCCCTCGGTCGGCAGCTTTTGCCCAGGCTGGATCTCGCCCGCCTGCAGCTGCTTGCGGATCGCCGCGACGACGGTTTCCGAAAGCTTCGGTCTTCGTTCGACGCGGAGCCCGACGGCAGTGTCCGATGCCATGTCGCACCCCCTATTTGAAGACGCTCGGCAGCCATAGCGAAATGGCCGGAATGTAAGTGACGAGCGCCAGCACCACGAGGCCTGCGCCATAGAACGGCCAGATCGAGCGCATCGATTCCCAGACGGATATCTTGCCCACTGCGCATGCCACGAACTGAACTGCGCCCACCGGCGGCGTGTTCAGCCCAATGCCGAAATTGAGGATCATGATGACGCCGAAATGCACCGGATCGACGCCGTAGGCCTGCGCCACGGGCAGGAAGATAGGCGTGCAAATGATGATCGTTGGCCCCATGTCCATGAACGTGCCGAGGAACAGCATCAGGAGGTTGAGCAGGAGAAGCACGACCAGCGGATCGTCCGAGATCGCGTTCATGGAGGCGATGAGCGCTGCCGGCACTTTCAGGAAGGCCATCAGCCACGAGAACGCCGCCGCCATGCCGATGATGAGCAGCACCATGGCCGTGGTGCGCACGGCGCCATGGGTGGCATGAACGAACCCTTCCCAGGTCATCTGCCGGTAAACGAAGACGGTCACGAGCAGCGCATAGATGACGGCGATACAGGAACTCTCGGTGGCGGTGAAGACGCCCGATCGCACGCCGCCGAAGATGATCGCGATCAACAGCAGGCCGGGCACGGCGACGGCGAAAAGATGCGCGACTGCGGTGAAGCCCGGAAACGCCTCGGTCGGATAGCCGCGGGAGCGCGCGACGATATAGGCGGTGACCATCAGCGACAGGGCCAGCAGCAGGCCCGGGATGATACCGGCCGTGAACAGATCGGCGATGGAGATCTTTCCGCCTGCCGAGATCGAGTAGATGATCATGTTGTGCGACGGCGGCAGCAGCAGCGCGATCAGTGCCGCCATCGACGTGACGTTGACGGCGTAGTCCGCTCCATAGCCACGCGCCTTCATTTGCGGGATCATCAGGCCGCCTACCGCCGCTGCCTCCGCCACCGCGGAGCCGGAAATGCCGCCGAACAGTGTAGCGGTTGCAATGTTGACCTGCCCGAGGCCGCCGCGCAAATGGCCGACGAGCGAGCCAGCGAAGGCAACGATCTTGCTGGCGATGCCGCCGCGCACCATCAAGTCGCCGGCGTAGATGAAAAACGGAATGGCCAGCAGCGAAAAGACGCTCATGCCGGAATTCAGGCGCTGGAACACGATCAGCGGCGGCAGGCCCATATAGAGGACGGTGGCCAGGCTTGCGACGCCCAGGCAGAAAGCGATCGGCGTGCCGATAAGCATCAGCAGGGTGAAGACGCCGAACAGAATCCACAGTTCCATGGCGTCAGACCTTCACGTTGGCGGTGTCGAGTTCGGCCGCGACTTCGGCCGGCGGCAGTTCATCGAGGGCATCGTCGATCGGCGCGCCGGAGAGGCGAAGCACGATGCGCTCCAGCGTGAAGAGCACGATGAGCGCGCCTCCCGCGACAAGCGGGACATAGTCCCAGCCCCCCGATATGCCGAGTGACGGCAAGACGGAGCCCCAGGTCAATGCGACCAGCTGGCTGCCATACCAGATCATGCCGATGCCGAAGGCGAGCGCGACAAGATCCGAAATCATCCGCAGCCAGCGCTTGCCGCCTTTCGGCAGCACGTAGAGCAGTACGTCGAAGCCAAGATGGTAGTTCTCGCGCACACCGACGGCAGCGCCGAGGAAAATGAACCAGCTCATCAGCATCACCGAGCCCGGCTCGGTCCAGCTCGGCGAGCGGTTCAGAACATAGCGGCCGAACACCTGCCAGGCGACGAAGGCGGTCATCAGCACCAGCCCGATGCCGGCGATCGACAGCGCCGCCGTGCTGACGCGCGACATCACTTGCGCGACGCCGGACAGGAGCGGTGTTGGTCTTGGGCTGGAAGTCACCGGTTTTCTCCCCAGGAGGATGGCGGCACGGAATGTCCGCGCCGCCGCTTGATCACTGCACGGCCTTGATGGCTTCGACCATGGCCTTCAGCTTGTCATCCTTGACGTGCTTCTCGTAGACCGGCCCCATCGCGTCGATGAAGGGCTGCTTGTCCGGCGTCGTGATCTGCGAACCGGCCGCCTCGACCTTGGCGCGCGATTCCTTGACCTTGGCGGTCCACAGCTCGCGCTGCTTGGCGACGCTTTCCTTGGCGGCCGCCTTGAAGATCGCCTGGTCTTCCGGCGCCAGCTTGTCCCAGCTCGACTTCGCCATGACGAAGGCTTCCGGCACCATCGTGTGCTCGTCGAGCGAATAGTACTTGGCGACTTCCGCATGCTTGGCGGTGTCGTAGCTCGGAAAATTGTTCTCCGCGCCGTCGATGACCCCGGTCTCGATCGCAGAATACACCTCGCCATACGGCATCGGCGTCGCGTTGGCGCCGAGTGCCGCCACCATGTCGACGAAGATGTCGGACTGGATGACGCGGAACTTCATGCCGGCCATATCGGCTACAGTGTTGATCGGCTTCTTCGAATTATAGAAGGAGCGCGAGCCGCCGTCGTAAAAGGCGAGCAGCACCAGCCCGACCTGGTCGAACGCCGCCGCGATCTGGTCGCCGATCGCCCCGTCCATGACCTTGTGCATATGCTCTTCCGAACGGAAGATGTAGGGCAGCGAGGGCACGGTGGTCTCCGGGATGAGCCCGTTGAACGGCGCCATCGAGACGCGGTTGAGATCGATCACGCCGGTACGCACCTGCTCGATCGTGTCCTTTTCCTCGCCGAGTTGCGCGGAAGGATAGATCTCGATCACATAGCGGCCGGCCGTGCGCTCCTTCACCAGCTCGCCGAAATATTTGACCGCCTCGACCGTCGGATAGCCATCCGGGTGGGTGTCGGACGAGCGCAGGACCGTCTGGGCGCTTGCCGATCCGGCCAGCAGTGCGGCGGCAACTAGCGTAGCTCCCGCCAGTCTCGAAAAATGCAGCATTGGTTTCCTCCCTTTTTGAACGATGGCGGCAAGCGCCGTTAGAGCCGGTACGCCTTTTTCGCGAGCGTATAGGCAAGTTCCTGCGCCAGCTCGTGCGCCTCGTCCTCGCCGAGCCGATGCTCGGCGACGAGACGCGCCAGAAAAGCGCAATCGACCCGGCGCGCCACATCATGGCGGGCCGGTATGGATGGAAAGGCGCGGGTATCGTCGTTGAAACCGACGGTGTTGTAGAAACCGGCGGTTTCGGTGGTCATCTCACGGAACCTGCGCATGCCTTCGGGGCTGTCGTGGAACCACCAGGCCGGCCCGAGCTTCAATGCCGGGTAGACGCCGGCGAGCGGCGCCAGCTCGCGCGCATAGCTGGTCTCGTCGAGGGTGAAGAGGATGATGGTGAGGTCGCGCTCCAGCCCGACGCAGTCGAGCAGCGGCTTCAGCGCCGTCACATAGTCGGTTCGCGTCGGAATATCGAAGCCTTTGTCCCTGCCGAACTTCCGAAAGATAGCCGGCGAATGATTGCGCCAGGAGCCGGGATGGATCTGCAGGACCAGCCCGTCGTCGCGGCTCATCTTGGCCATCTCGGTCAGCATCTGGGCGCGGAACAGCTTTCGCTCGCGCTCGTCGTCCGAGCCCCGGCGGATGCGGTTGAACAGCTCCTGCGCGGCGGCATCCGAGAGATTGGCGGTTTCGGCCGTCGGATGGCCGTGATCGGAGGAAGTCGCGCCAAAGCTCTTGAAGAAGGCGCGCCGCTGGCGATGCGCATCGAGATAGCCGGCCCAATTGCCGGTGTCGCAGCCGGTGATCTCGCCAAGCCGGTCGAGATTGGCCGAGAACCCTTCGAAGTCGGGATCGACGATCGCATCCGGCCGATAGGCGGTGACGACGCGGCCCTCCCAGCCGCTGTCGCGGATCATCTGGTGCCATCTGAGATCGTCGAGCGCGCCTTCGGTCGTTGCGATGACTTCAATGTTGAAGCGCTCGAACAGCGCTCGCGGGCGAAAATTCTCCCACTGCAGCAAGGTCGAGATCATGTCGTAATGGCGGTCGGCGGTTGCGGCCGTCAACGGCTCGTCGATGCCGAACAGGTGGGCAAGCACATGGTCGAACCACAGCCGGGTCGGCGTACCCCGGAACAGGTAATAATGCTCGGCGAAGCGCCGCCAGATCGTTCTGCCGTCGGTTTCCACCGGCGAGCCGTCAAGCGTCGGCACACCAAGCTCCTCAAGCCGAACGCCCTGGCTGAACAGCATGCGGAAAATGTAGTGGTCCGGCACGATCAGCAACTGCGCCGGATCGGGAAACGCCTCGTTGAGCGCATACCAGCGCGGATCGGTGTGGCCGTGCGGGCTGACGATCGGCAGGTCCTTGACCGTGGCGTAGAGATCGCGGGCCAGCGAAAGCGGGCGCGCCTCGGCGGCAAACAGCAAATCCGGATCCGTCAATGCGGCCACGCAAATCCTCCCAATCCGGACATCGGTAGGGTTGAAAAGAAATAATGTCAACATACAAAAACTGGGTTGTTGTATGATGACTTTTCGGCCATTGCCCATTGTGCGTGACGGCATCGGGTGCTACGCCGCCTGCCAGCAGTGACCCAACAATCTCGATCAGACACGTGGCGCAATGACCAATAGACGCCTTTCCAACAGCACGCTGAAGGCACTGCCGGCTTCGGTCGCGGCCCCGCGCTACGACCGCGGCGGCGTCGCACCTGGCATCGTCCATCTCGGCGTCGGTGCCTTCCATCGCGCCCACCAGGCGGCCTATGTCGACGACTGCCTGGCGGCGGGCGAGGCGGACTGGGGCATTGTCGGCGTGTCCTTGCGCAGTCCAGACACGCGCGACGCACTGGCGCCGCAGGATGGCCTCTACGCGCTGGCGATCAGGAGCAGCATCGGCGAAGAGCTACGCGTCATCGGTTCGATCCTGTCGCTGCTGGTGGCGCCGGAAGATCCGGCTGCGGTGCTCGCCGCTCTGACAGATCAGCGCACCCGCATCGTCACGCTCACGATCACCGAAAAGGCTTATCTGAGAGCAGCCGGCGGCGGTCTGGACAGCACCCATCCGGACATCGCCCATGATTTGGCTAACCCGCAAATGCCACGGACGGCGCATGGTTTCCTGACCGAGGCGCTGTCGCGCCGCCGTGCCGCCGGCATCCAGCCTTTCACCGTGCTCTGCTGCGACAACCTTCCGGCCAATGGCGCCACGCTGCACCGCCTGCTGGTCGAATTCGCCGCACTGCGCGATTCCAGGCTCGCCACTTCAGGCGATGCCAGGCTCGCCACTTCAGGCGATGCCAGGCTCGCCGCACACATTGCCGACGGCGTCGCCTTTCCGTCGAGCATGGTCGACCGTATCGTGCCGGCGACTACCGACGCCGAGCGGGCGCGTATCGCCGTCGAGCTCGGCGTCGAGGATGCCTGGCCGGTGATGACCGAGCCGTTCTGCCAATGGGTGGTCGAAAACGATTTCCCGGCTGGCAGACCGGCCTGGGAAAAGTTCGGCGTCACCATGGTCGGCGACGTCGGGCCCTTCGAGGACATGAAGCTGCGGCTGCTCAACGGTTCGCATTCGGCAATCGCCTATCTCGGCCTGCTCAGCGGCTACGACACGGTCGACCGCGCCTTTGCCAATCCGGCGATCCGGCAATTCGTCGACGGACTATGGGCCGAGGCCATCCCGACGCTGCCGCAGGACGCCGGGCTCGATACGGCCGGCTACACGGCCCAGCTCGCCGAACGCTATTCGAACACCGCGCTCGCCCATCGCACGGCGCAGATCGCCAATGACGGCAGCCAGAAGCTGCCGCAGCGCATCGTCGCCTCGGCCCTCGATCGACTGGGCGCCGGTGACCCGCCCGCGCATCTCATGCTGGTGGTGGCGGCCTGGATCGCCGCTTGCGAGGCGCGCGGCAAAACCTTGCCGGAAGCCCATTTTGCCGACCCGATCGACGCTCGGCTTACGGCGCTCGGCAGCCGGCCGGCTGATGAAACGGTGACAGCGATATTCGATCTCGCCGGCTTCGCCAAGGACCATGCCCACCGCATGACACTGATCGATCTGACGGCAGCCCATCTCGAGCGCCTGCGGCGGGGCGGCACTGCCGCAGCTTTGGCGGCGCTTGGCATAGGGAGTGAGAAGCCATGAGACAGACCTGGCGCTGGTTCGGGCCGGACGATCCGGTGACGCTTGCCCATGTCCGTCAGGCCGGCGCCGTCGGCATCGTCAGCGCGCTGCACCACCTCAACGACGGCCGCGCCTGGCCGGCAGACGAGATCGCCAGGCGCAAGGCCGAGATCGAGGCAGCAGGGCTGACCTGGGACGTGGTCGAGAGCATCGTCGTGCACGAGGACATCAAGACCCGCAGCGGCGACTGGCGCAGCCTGATCGACAATTACAAGGCCTCGATCCGCGCCGTCGCCGCCGCCGGTATCAACACCGTCTGCTATAATTTCATGGCGATCACCGACTGGACGCGGACGGACCTCGATTACCCGATGCCGCATGGCGGCACGGCGCTGCGCTTCGATGTCGTCGAGCTCTGCGCCTATGACGTCTTCATCCTTGAGCGAGAAGGGGCGGAGGCCGATCACCCACCGGCCCGTATCGAGGCCGCGCGTGTGCGACTGCAAGGGATGAGCGACAGCGACAAGGCAAGGCTGGAGCGCAACCTGATCGGCTGGGTCCCGGCGCGCGAATTCATCTTCGATCGGGCAAGCTTCCGCCGCGCCCTCGACCTCTACAAGGACGTCTCCACCGAAGGCCTGCGCGAAAACCTGTTTGCCTTCCTGCGCGAGATCGTGCCGGTGGCCGAAGAGGCCAGCGTCAGGATGGCGATCCACCCCGACGATCCGCCCTTTTCGCTGTTCGGCCTGCCGCGCATCGTTTCCAACGCCAATGATGCCCGCGCGCTGCTCGACGCGGTCGCTTCGCCGGCCAACGGGCTGACGCTGTGCACCGGCTCGTACGGCGCGGGCGCGCAGAACGATCTGCCGGCAATGGCCAAGGCCTTCGCCGAAAACATCCATTTCGCCCATCTGCGCAACGTCACCAAGGAGCCAGACGGCTCCTTCCACGAAGCCGAGCACCTCGACGGCGACACCGACATGGTGGCGGTCGTGTCGGCGCTGATTGGCGAAGAGCGGCGGCGCAAGGCGGCAGGCAGGGCGGACTGGCAGGTGCCGATGCGTCCGGACCATGGCCATGCCATCGTCGACGACCTCGGCAAGAAGGTGAACCCCGGCTATTCCTGCATCGGCCGCCTGAAGGGCCTTGCCGAACTGCGCGGCGTGATGCGCGCAGTAGAGACGCTGACCGACTGAGTTACTTGCTCGCCCGGCCGTTCAGCGTCTGTCGAGACGAATAATTGGTGCCTTTGGAATTCCAGAACAACCGTACAGCCTTGCCGACCAGATTTTCATAGGGAACAAACCCGACACTGAACCGGCTGTCGGAGGCATTGTCGCGATTGTCGCCAAGCACGAAGTAGTGGCCTTCGGGCACCTCAAACACGCGCGTATTGTCGCCGATCGAGTTGTCGGTGAGGTTGAGAACGGAATGAGTGACACCCCCCGGCAAGGTTTCGCGTTGAAGTTTGGCTTTCGAGAACTCTTCGGACGAAAAAGTGCCGATATCGTCGAGTCCCACCGCGACATCGTTGATGTGAAGCACCCCGTCGATGATCTGGATCTTCTCGCCGGGAAGGCCGACGATCCGCTGGATGTAGTCCACGCTCGGATCGGGCGGGAACTTGAAGACAACCACATCTCCCCTTTTGGGTTCCGCGCCGAATATACGTCCATCAACGGGAAGCAAGTTGAACGGCACGCTGTAGCGGCTGTAGCCGTATGCCATTTTGGAGACGAAGAGATAGTCGCCTTCCTGCAACGTCGGCACCATGCTGCTGGAGGGAATCGAAAAAGGCTGGAGCAGGAATGCGCGTATTGCGAATGCAGCCGGATACGAGGTCAGAAAGACGAGCACCAGCACCGAAAGCCCACGCGCGTACCATCTGTCCGGCTTGAACCGGTGCGCGAAGGGAACAACGATCGCTGCCCACAGGGCCATCAAACCGATCCCTGAAAAATTGGCCCACCAAGCAAGATCGACGCCAGGCAATACCGGAAAGCCAATGTAAATAAGCGCGAAAACGACGACGCTGATCACCACCAGGCTGGCGACCGCCAGTTTGCCACTGCCGATCCACAGGAACCCGCCAAACGGGCCGCCAAAGGCCGAAACCAGGGCCGTCGACCATCTGGATCGCGAGATAGTTTCTTGTTGCACTGCTTGTTCTGTCATCGGCCAACCCCCACGCCAAGGCAGCCAGACTGTCCACCAAACAAAAAAGCGGGGCAAGCCCGCTTTTTCAGTTAGTCATTTGAGCGGAACTCACGCCGGCAACAGCGCACCTTCAAGCGTCGTAAGCTGGTTGAGGAACTGCTCGGCCTTGCTGCGGGTCTGGTCGTCCTTGGCGTCGGCGGCGTCTTCCCTTGCCTCCTGGATGCGGCGGGCAAGGTCGGCGCGGTCGATGTCGCCGACGGCCACAGCCGATTCGGCGAGCAGCGTGCAGCCGGCCGGAACGATGTCGGCAAAGCCGCCGAACACCACATAGCGCTCTTCCTTGCCTTGCGCGGTCTTCAGCGTAACTACGCCCGGCTTGATTGTGGTCATGACCGGTGCGTGATGCGCCATGACAGTCATTTCGCCTTCGGCGCCCGGAATGACGACGGATTCGACCTGCTCGGAAACCAAGAGGCGCTCCGGCGAGACCAGTTCGAATTTGAAAGCTTCAGGCATGATCAATTTAGCGACTGGTGAATGGTGAATGGTGAACGGTCAGAAAGAATGACCTTCACTCAGCCCCGATTTCCTATCCGCTACTCCCCATTCACAATTCACTATTGACCATTCACCATCAGGCCGCTTCAGCGGCCAGGCGCTGTGCCTTCTCGACCGCTTCCTCGATGCCGCCGACCATGTAGAAGGCGGCCTCCGGCAGATGGTCGTAGTCGCCGTTGCAAAGGCCCTTGAAGCCCTTGATGGTGTCGGCGAGGTCGACCAGCTTGCCCGGCGCGCCGGTGAACACTTCGGCGACGAAGAAGGGCTGCGACAGGAAGCGCTCGATCTTGCGGGCGCGGGCAACCGTCTGCTTGTCCTCTTCCGACAGCTCGTCCATGCCTAGGATGGCGATGATATCCTGCAGCGACTTATAGCGCTGAAGGATCGACTGCACCTGGCGCGCGACCTGGTAATGCTCTTCGCCGACGACCATCGGGTCGAGCATGCGCGAAGTCGAATCGAGCGGATCGACCGCCGGATAGATGCCCTTCTCCGAAATCGCGCGGTTGAGCACGGTCGTCGCGTCGAGGTGGGCGAACGAGGTCGCCGGCGCCGGGTCGGTCAGATCGTCGGCCGGCACATAGATCGCCTGCACCGAGGTGATCGAGCCCTTGGTCGTCGTGGTAATACGCTCCTGCAGCGCGCCCATGTCGGTGGCCAGCGTCGGCTGGTAGCCCACGGCCGAAGGAATGCGGCCGAGCAGCGCCGACACTTCCGAGCCCGCCTGCGTGAAGCGGAAGATGTTGTCCACGAAGAACAGCACGTCCTGGCCCTGGTCGCGGAAATATTCGGCGACCGTCAGCCCGGTCAGGCCGACGCGGGCGCGGGCGCCCGGCGGCTCGTTCATCTGGCCATAGACGAGCGCCGCCTTGGAGCCTTCGCCGCCGCCCTTCTTGTTGACGCCGGACTCGATGAACTCGTGATAGAGATCGTTGCCTTCGCGGGTCCGCTCGCCGACGCCGGCGAACACCGAGAAGCCGCCATGCGCCTTGGCGACGTTGTTGATCAGTTCCTGGATCAGCACCGTTTTGCCGACGCCGGCGCCGCCGAACAGGCCGATCTTGCCGCCGCGGGCATAGGGGGCCAGCAGGTCGAGCACCTTGATGCCGGTGACCAGGATCTGCGCTTCCGTCGACTGCTCGACATAGGTCGGCGCCGGCTGGTGGATCGAGCGCATCTCGATGCCGTCGACCGGGCCTGCCTCGTCGACCGGCTCGCCGATGACGTTGATGATGCGGCCGAGCATGCCCGGGCCGACCGGCACGGTAATCGGTGCACCGGTGTCATAGACGTCCTGACCGCGGACCAGACCTTCGGTCGAGTCCATGGCGATGCAGCGCACGGTGTTTTCGCCCAGATGCTGAGCCACCTCTAGCACCAGGCGATTGCCGACGTTGATCGTCTCAAGCGCGTTCAGGATCGCCGGCAGATGTTCGCCGAACTGGACGTCGACAACGGCGCCGATGACCTGGCGAACCTTGCCTGCCAGACCGGTTTTCTTGATGGTGGCGGCCGGCGTATTCACAGCGGCGGCCTTGGTTGCTGCCGCCTTCTTGGCCGGAGCGGCCTTTGCTGCTGCCGGAGCCTTCGCTGGTGCCGCGGCCTTAGGGGCTGCCGTCTTCGGGGTCGCTGCTTTCGCCATCGTCTTTACCCTTTTCGTCTCTTTGTTTCTCACACGCTTGAGGTCGATGACCTCCTTGTGGGCGTGCCTAGAGCGCCTCGGCGCCCGAAATGATTTCGATCAATTCCTTGGTGATCTGCGCCTGCCGCTGGCGGTTGTAGGTGATCGACAATTTGTTGATCATGTCGCCGGCGTTGCGCGTCGCATTGTCCATGGCGCTCATCTTGGCGCCCATCTCGCCGGCAGCATTCTCGAGCAGCGCGCGAAAAACCTGCACGGAAATGTTGCGCGGGATGAGATCGGAGAGGATCTCGCCCGGCTCCGGCTCGTATTCGTAGACGGCGCTGCCGCCGTCCTTCACTTCCGCGGCAGCCGCAGGCGCGCCCGCCGGGACAATTTGCTGCGCCGTCGGGATCTGGCTGATCACCGACTTGAACTGCGAATAGAACAGCGTGCAGATGTCGAAGCCGCCTTCGTTGAACAGGTGGATCACCTTCTTGGCGATGGCATCGGCATTGACGAAGCCCAGCGTCTTGACCTCGCGCAGATCGACACGCTCGATGATCAGCGCCCCGTAGTCGCGGCGCAATATGTCGAACCCCTTCTTGCCGACGCAGATGATCTTGACCTGCTTGCCGTCGGCCAGAAGCTTGCGGATGTGGTCGCGGGCAAAGCGGGCGATCTGCGAATTGAAACCGCCGCACAGACCGCGTTCGGCCGTGCAGACGACAAGCAGATGCACGTCGTCCTTGCCGGTGCCGGTCATCAGCGCCGGGGCATCGCCGCCGCCGCCGATCGCCTGGGTGATATTGGCCAGCACCGCGCCCATGCGCTCAGAATAGGGACGCGCCGCTTCCGCCGCTTCCTGCGCGCGACGCAGCTTCGCCGCGGCGACCATCTGCATCGCCTTGGTGATCTTCTGCGTCGCCTTGACCGAGGCGATACGGTTACGAAGGTCTTTTAACGAAGGCATGCTTCAAACCTGATCCCGTCCGTCCTGCTCAAGCAAAGGTCTTGGCGAAGGCGTCGATTTCTGCCTTCAGCCTGGCGCGCAGATCGTCGGACAGCGCCTTCTCCTTGCGAATGCCGTCGAGCACGTCCTTGCCGGCCGAGCGCATATGCGACAACAGACCATGCTCGAACTTGCCGACCTGGTTGACCGCCAGCTTGTCGAGATAGCCGTTGACGCCGGCGAAGATCACCGCGACCTGCTCCTCGACTTTGAGCGGCGAGAATTGCGGCTGCTTCAACAGCTCGGTCAGACGCGAGCCGCGGTTGAGCAGGCGTTGCGTGGCGGCGTCGAGATCGGAGCCGAACTGGGCGAAAGCAGCCATTTCGCGGTACTGCGCGAGCTCGCCCTTGATCGACCCGGCAACCTGCTTCATCGCCTTGATCTGCGCCGAGGAGCCGACGCGCGACACCGACAGGCCGACATTGACCGCCGGACGGACGCCCTGGAAGAACAGATTGGTTTCCAGGAAGATCTGGCCGTCGGTGATCGAGATGACGTTGGTCGGGATATAGGCCGAAACGTCGTTGGCCTGCGTTTCGATGATCGGCAGCGCCGTCAGCGACCCGCCGCCGTTTTCGTCGTTGAGCTTGGCGGCGCGCTCGAGCAGGCGCGAGTGCAGGTAGAAGACGTCGCCGGGATAGGCCTCGCGGCCCGGAGGACGGCGCAGCAGCAGCGACATCTGGCGATAGGCGACGGCCTGCTTCGACAGGTCGTCGTAGCTGATCAGCGCGTGCATGCCGTTGTCACGGAAATATTCGCCCATGGTGCAGGCGGTGAACGGCGCCAGGAACTGCATCGGCGCCGGATCGGAGGCGGTCGCGGCGATGATGATCGAATAGTCGAGCGCGCCGCGCTCTTCCAGGACCTTGACGAACTGCGCCACCGTCGAGCGCTTCTGGCCGACGGCGACATAGACGCAGTACAGCTTTTCCTTCTCAGGGCCGTTGTCGTGCACCGATTTCTGGTTGAGCATGGTGTCGAGGATGATCGCGGTCTTGCCGGTCTGGCGGTCGCCGATGACCAGCTCGCGCTGGCCGCGGCCGACCGGGATCAGCGCGTCGATGGCCTTGAGGCCGGTCGACATCGGCTCGTTCACCGATTTGCGCGGGATGATGCCGGGCGCCTTGACGTCGACGCGCTTGCGTTCGGTGGCCTGGATCGGGCCTTTGCCGTCGATCGGGTTGCCGAGCGCGTCGACGACGCGGCCGAGCAGGCCCATGCCGACGGGCGCATCGACGATGGCGCCGGTGCGCTTGACGGTGTCGCCTTCCTTGATGTCGCGGTCGGCGCCGAAGATGACGACGCCGACATTGTCGGCTTCGAGGTTGAGCGCCATGCCGCGGATGCCGCCGGGGAACTCGACCATCTCGCCGGCCTGGACATTGTCGAGGCCGTAGACGCGGGCGATACCGTCACCGACGGACAGCACCTGGCCGACTTCGGAGACCTCGGCCTCCTTGCCGAAATTCTTGATCTGGTCTTTCAGAATTGCGGAAATTTCCGCGGCGCGGATGTCCATCAGCCGACCTCTTTCAGTGCAAGCTTGAGCGAATTGAGTTTGGTTTTGAGCGACGTATCGATCTGGCGCGGGCCGATCTTGACCACCAGTCCGCCGAGCAGCGACGGATCGACGGTGACCGTGATCGCCACGTCCTTGCCGGCGACGCTTTTCAGCGCTGCTTTCAGCTCGGTTTCCTGGGCAGGCGTCAGCGCATGCGCCGAGGTGACCTCGGCGGCGGTCTCGCCGCGGTGTTCGGCGGCGATCTGGCGGAACGCCTTGATCATGCCGGGCACGGCAAACAGCCGGCGATTCTGGGCAACGACGCGCAGGAAATTGCCGGTGAGGCCGGCGATCCCCGCTTTGTCGGCGATCGCGGCGATCGCCTTGGCCTGGTCCTCGCTGGAGAAGACAGGGCTCCTGATCAGCCGCGAAAGGTCAGCGCTGCCTTCGAGCATCGTTTCGAACCTGTTGAGGTCGGCCTCGACGCTGGCGACCGAATTGGTCTGCAGCGCGAGTTCGAACAGCGAACCCGCATAGCGTTCTGCGACACCTGAGATTGGCGATGACGATTGGGCCACGGACCGTCTTTTCTCTTGTCTGACAGGCCGCAGATTGTTGGCGCGAGCAAAAACTCTGGCTAAATCTTTGACCTTACTGCATTTTTCCAAGCACGGAGGCGCGGCTTCCGCTATCCCCGGTCGAAAGTCGATTGCCGTCTAGCACAGGCATTTTCAGACCGCAATGCGTCGTCCGGCATGGTTTTCAGGCACTATTGTCGCATCCGCCGGGCGAGTTCAGCAACCAACCCCGGATTGATCCCTGATTCAGGGCAAAAAGCCGAAGGCGAAGGCAAGCGGCAGCGCCGCCAGCACCAGTTCGACGACAATGGAAGCCCAGTTGAACGGCGTGTTGGCGCCGTCCGACATCATCGACAGCAGCCGGCCGAAGGCGGTGAACAGCCAGGAGAAGCCGAGCGCCATATAGAGCAGCGGCTGCGCCAGGAGGATGCAGCACAGGCTGACGCCGAGATAGAAGCCCGACATCCGGCCGCGCCCCTCGGCGATCGCCGCTGCCTTCTCCGGTCTGACCTGCAGCCGCAGGATGCGGAATGCCAGCTGTGGCGCCAGGAATAGCAATAGGCCGAGCAATAGGGTCGCGACCGCGCTCGACCACGCCAGCCACTCGCCCTGGCTCATCGGCCACGGAAACGCAAATTCCATCTTGTCCCCTCTTAAATGCATAGTCGAAATTTCCGGCATTCTAGCGAAGCAAGAGACATACGCCAGATGGGCATCGGCAATTTGCGGAAGCCTGTCCTCTGAGCCCCTTCACAAGAAGCTCTGCGGGTCGATGTCGACCTGGACTCGCACCGAGCCCCTTATCTTCGGTCCCTCGGCCAACATGGTGCGAATGAATCCTTGCATGTCGGCGCGCCGCTCGCCCTGGATCAGCAGGCGAAAGCGATGGCGGCCGCCGATCAATGACAGCGGCGCTTCGGCCGGGCCGAGCACGAACAGGTCGCTGGCTTGCGGCGCGGCGCGACGCAGGCCACGGGCGTGCCCTTCGGCTTCGGCCCGTGTCGCCGCGCTGACGATGACGCCGGCGAGCCTGCCGAAGGGCGGCAGCCCCGCCCGCTCACGCTCGGCGATCTCGCGCTCGTAGAAGGCCTCGGCATCGCCTGAGACGATCGCGCGCATCACCGGGTGGTCGGGTTGGAAGGTCTGCAGCAGGCCGAGGCTTTTCTTGCCGGTGCGGCCGGCGCGGCCGGTCACCTGGCTGAGCAGTTGGAAGGTGCGCTCGGCGGCGCGCGGGTCGCCATTGGCAAGGCCGAGATCGGCATCGACCACACCGACCAGCGTCATGTTGGGAAAATTATGGCCCTTGGCGACGAGTTGCGTGCCGATGACGATGTCGGCCTCGCCATTGGCGATGGCTTCAAGCTCGAGCCGCAGCCGGCGCACGCCGCCCATCAGGTCGGACGACAGTACGATGGTGCGGGCATCGGGGAAATGCGCGACGACCTCCTCGGCGATGCGCTCGACGCCTGGCCCGCAGGCGACCAGATGATCGAGCGTGCCGCATTCCGGACAGGCTTCGGGCCGGCGTTCATTGTGCCCGCAGTGGTGGCAGACGAGCTGGCCGCGAAAGCGGTGCTCGACCAGCCAGGCCGAGCAGACCGGACAGCCAAAGCGGTGGCCGCAGACGCGGCAGAGCGTCAGCGGCGCATAACCGCGCCGGTTGAGGAACAGCAGCGACTGTTCCTGTTTTGCCAGTGTCTGCCGCATTTGTCCAAGCAACACCGGCGACAGGAAACCGCCGCGTGCCGGCGGCGCGCGGCGCATGTCGATCGTCTTGAGATCGGGAAGTGCCGCCTCGGCAAAGCGCGCCGAAAGCACCGCCCTGCTGTAGCGGCCCCGGCTGGCATTGACCCGGCTTTCGACCGACGGTGTCGCCGAGGCGAGCACGACCGGAAAGCCGCCGATATGGCCGCGCACCACGGCCATGTCGCGCGCATTGTAAAAGACGCGATCCTCCTGCTTGTAGGCGGGATCGTGCTCTTCGTCGACGACGATCAATCCAAGCTCCCTGAACGGCAGGAACAGCGCCGAGCGCGCGCCGGCGACGACCCGCACGCCGCCTTCCGCTACCTGCCGCCAGACCTTTTCGCGCATCCTTGGCGGCAGATCCGAGTGCCATTCCGCCGGCTTGGCACCGAACCGCTCCTGGAAGCGTTCGAGAAAAGCGTGGGTCAGCGCAATTTCCGGCAGCAGGATCAGCACCTGCTTGCCGCGATCGAGCGCGGCCGCAACCGCCTCGAAATAGACCTCCGTCTTGCCGGATCCGGTTACACCATCGAGCAGGGTGACGCCGAATGTGCCGGTCGCGACATTGGCGCGCAGCATCTCGGCGGCATCGCTCTGGTCAGGCATCAGTGAAGGCACGGTGTAGCCGGGATCGGGTGCTGCGACCACCGGCCGCGGGGGTATCATCACCGTCTCGAATACGCCCTGCGCCCTCAGCCCGTCCACCACCGTCGACGACACGCCTGCCGCATGCGCCAGGCCGGATCGCGTCCAGGCAAGTCCGCCTTCGGCCGTCTCCAGCACGCGCGTCCTCGCCTCCGTCATCCGGTCGGGCTTGGCGAAGGTGCGCTGCAGCCCTTCGATCCACGGCTCCGGGTCGAACGCCTCCGGCGCCCTGAGCAGCATGCGCGCCACCATGCCGGGCGGCGACAGCGTGTACTGCGCCACCCAATCGACAAAACGCCGCATCGCGCGGTCGATCGGCGGGCAGTCGAAAACCTGCTCGATCGGCCGCAATTTCTTCGCGTCGACCTTTTCGACGGCGCCGTCCCAGACGATGCCGGCGACCTGGCGGGGCCCAAGCGGAACGCGCACGATCGAGCCCGGCACCACGCGCATGCCAGCCGGCACGGCATAGGTGTAGGGGCGCTCGGCGGGCATCGGCACCAGCACCGGTGCGGCCGCGACAAAGGGCGAATCTTCGATCATGAGGCGTGACCTTGCCCCGACTTTGGTCTAGATCAAAGTCCGACCCCGAATGTGCATGACGTGCACATGAAAAATCTTCAGGAGACCGCCATGAAATTTTTTGTCGACACCGCCGATGTCAAGGAAATCCGCGAGCTGAACGATTTGGGGCTGCTCGACGGCGTAACCACCAATCCGTCGCTGATCCTGAAATCCGGCGGCAAGATCGCCGACGTCACAAGAGAGATCTGCGAGATCGTCAAGGGCCCGGTCTCGGCCGAAGTCGTCGCCACCGAATACAAGGACATGATGGCGGAGGCCAAGATCCTGGCCAGGATCGCCGACAATGTCTGCATCAAGGTGCCGCTGACGCTCGACGGCCTGCGAGCCTGCAAGGACATCCGGTCGGACGGCCGCATGGTCAACGTCACGCTGTGCTTCTCGGCCACCCAGGCGCTGCTCGCCGCCAAGGCCGGCGCCTCCTTCATCTCGCCCTTCGTCGGCCGCATCGACGACAGCGGCTGGGACGGCATGGAGCTGATTGCCGATATCCGCACCATCTACGACAATTATGACTTCCAGACCGAGATCCTGACCGCTTCTGTGCGCACCGTGAACCATGTCAAGCAGGCGGCGCTGATCGGTGCCGATGTCATCACCGCGCCGCCGGCGACGCTCAAGGCACTGGTCAAACACCCGCTGACCGACAAGGGCCTGGAACTGTTCCTCGCCGACTGGGCAAAGACCGGGCAGAAGATCGGCTGAAGCGACTATCCTACGAACAAAAAAAGGCCGAGCAATCGGCCTTTTTTTGCAGATTGCGCACTCCGGAAAGACCTAGCTTGCCGCCGGCTTGCCGTGCTTGATCAGATCCTGGGCGATCGACAGCCGCAGCACATCTGCCAGCTCGCGCGCCGCACGGTTCTCGGCGTCGATCTGGGCCCGGTATGACGCGAATTCCTGGCGCGGCCTGTCGTATGACGACGGAATCGAGCGCTTGCCTCTCGCGATGACCGTGCCCGTCTTGGCATCGCTGAGCACATAGTTGGCGGTCAGCGTTACAGTGCCGGCGGTCGGCTCGTCCTCGTCGGTCGTGACCTGCTCGATTGCCGCCGATTCGACGAGTTCGGAGACGCCGAGATCAAGCGAATAGACGGGCGAAGCCGGCTCGCCGGCGCCCTGGCCGAGCGCGAAGATCAAATTGTTGCGGACCTGCTGGGCGTAGCGGGTCTTGACCGGTTTGACTGAGATAGATGCCAGTTCGGCAGCAGCACCGACCTGCGAGCCGGCGACCAGCGGCGCGCTCGAATAGAGCGGCCGCACCGTGCAGGCGGAAACCAGCGCCACCGACGCGAGCAGCCCGCAAAGCACGATACGGCGCAGCGTCAGCTCTGTCTTTCGCGGATCAGGCAACGACATTGACGATCCTCTGCGGCACGATGATCACCTTGCGCGGCGCCTTACCTTCGAGCGCTCTCTGCACGAAGTCGAGGGCCAGAACCGCTTTTTCGACCGCACCTTGGTCCGCGTCGCGGGCAATTGTCAAATCGCCGCGCTTCTTGCCGTTGACCTGCACCGGCAGCACGATCTCGGCGTCGACGACAAGCGAGGGATCGTAGACCGGCCAGGGCCGTTCGGCGACAAGGTCGGTGCCGCCGAGCGTCTCCCAGCACTCTTCGGCCAGATGCGGCATGACCGGCGCGATCAGGTGCACCAGGATCTCGACGGCCTCACGGCAGGCCGCTTGCAGCGCCGGACCGGCCTTGCCCTCTGCCGCCTCGTTGAGCGGCACGGTCAAGGCATTGGCGAGCTCGTAGATGCGCGCGATGGCGCGGTTGAAGGCGAGCTTTTCGATATCCTCGCCGACCGACTTCAGGATCTTGTGCGCGGCCTTGGACACTGTCCCGGCCTCGCCGTCCTTCGCCGCCTCTGGCCGGACTCCGGCGAGCGATTCGGCAGCCGTCGACACCAGCCGCCAGATGCGCTGGATGAAGCGGTGCGCGCCGGCTGCGCCCTCGTCGGTCCATTCGACATCGCGCTCGGGCGGCGAGTCCGACAGCATGAACCAGCGCGCCGTATCGGCGCCGTAGCCGTCGGTGATCTCTTCCGGACTCACCGTATTCTTCTTCGACTTCGACATTTTTTCGAGCGGACCGATCACCGCCTCTTCGCCGGTGGCGATTTCGAAGGCGCGGCGCTTGCCGTCGGCGTCTTCCAGCCTGACCTCGCTTGGCGCAAGCCAGCGGCCGTTCGAGGCGCCGCCAACCCGATAGGTCTCGTGCACCACCATGCCTTGCGTGAACAGGCCCCTGAACGGCTCGGCGAGATCGACATGGCCGGTCTCGCGCATGGCGCGGGTGAAAAAGCGCGAATAGAGCAAATGCAGGATCGCATGCTCAATACCGCCAATATACTGGTCGACCGGCAGCCATTCAGTCGCGGCCTTGGGATCGGTCGGATCATTGGCCCAGGGCGCGGTGAAGCGCGCGAAATACCACGACGAATCGACAAATGTGTCCATCGTGTCGGTTTCGCGCCGCGCATCCTTGCCGCAACGCGGGCATTTGACGTGCCGCCATGTCGGATGGCGATCGAGCGGATTGCCCGGCCGGTCGAACTCGATGTCGTCCGGCAGCTTGACCGGCAGGTCGGCCTTCGGCACCGGCACCACGCCGCAATCCTCGCAATGGATCATCGGGATCGGGCAGCCCCAATAGCGCTGGCGCGAAATGCCCCAGTCGCGCAGGCGGAAATTCACCTTGCGCTCTGCCATCGGCCGGTTGCCGATGGTCCTTTGTTCCAGCAGCTTTGCCACCTCGTCGAATGCCTGATCCGGCTTCATGCCGTCGAGGAAGCGCGAATTGATCATCGCGCCATCATCGACATAAGCCTCGTCGATGACCTGGAAGCTTCCTTGATTCTCGCCTTCCGGCATCACCACCGGGATGACCGGAAGGCCGTATCTGTTGGCGAAGTCGAGGTCGCGCTGGTCATGTGCCGGGCAGCCGAAGATGGCGCCGGTGCCATAGTCCATCAGCACGAAATTGGCGACGTAGACGGGTAGCGTCCACCTCTCGTCGAACGGATGGACGACGCGAATGCCGGTATCGAAACCCTTCTTCTCGGCCGTCTCCAATGCCGCCACCGAAGTGCCCATATGGCGGACTTCGTCGATGAACTTTGCCACCGCCGGATTGTCCTCGGCGGCCTTTTTGGCCAGCGGATGGTCGGCCGCAATCGCCATGAAGGACGCGCCGAAGATGGTGTCGGGCCTGGTCGTATAGACTTCGAGATCATGCTCGCCGCCGACTGTCTTGGCCAGCGGCCAGCGGATCAGCAGCCCTTCCGAACGGCCGATCCAGTTCGCCTGCATCAGCTTTACTTTTTCCGGCCAGTCGTCGAGCTGATCGAGCGAATCCAGCAGATCCTGCGCGTAATCGGTGATCTTGAAGAACCACTGCGTCAGCTCGCGCTGTTCCACCAGCGCGCCTGAGCGCCAGCCGCGTCCGTCGATGACCTGCTCGTTGGCAAGCACCGTCATGTCCTCCGGATCCCAGTTGACCTTGGAGGATTTGCGCGTCACCAGCCCCTTCTCGACGAAATCGAGGAACAGCATCTGCTGGCGGTGATAGTAGTCGACATCGCAGGTGGCGAACTCGCGCGCCCAATCGAGCGACAGGCCCATGACCTTGAGCTGCTCGCGCATGGCGGCAATGTTCTGATAGGTCCAGTCCTTGGGATGGACCTTGTTCTGCATCGCCGCGTTTTCGGCTGGCATGCCAAAGGCGTCCCAGCCCATCGGGTGCAGCACGTTGAAACCCTTGGCCCGCTTGTAGCGCGCCACCACGTCGCCCATCGTATAGTTGCGGGTATGGCCGATATGGATGCGCCCCGACGGATACGGGAACATCTCCAGCACGTAGTATTTCGGGCGCGGGTCGTCATTGTCGGCTTCGAACAGCTTCTTGGCGTCCCAGGCCTTCTGCCATTTGGGCTCTGACGCGCGCGGATTGTATCGTTCGGTTGCCATCGGGTGTTTTTCACTTAAAAGCATGCGCGAGCCGCCGGACAATGCCCGGGCGGCTCAGGAAATGTCGTCGCGGTGTTCACCATGGATTGCCGGACCCGTCAACTGCGGCGATCCGGCGAAAAGCCAAACACAGGCAGGATATAGGCATGGCGAGCGCCGTCGAACAGCTTTTCACGGTCAAGGCAAGGATCGCTGCCGCCGAGCGCGAGGCAGGCCGCGAGGCCGGAGCGGTGACGCTGGTCGCAGTCTCGAAAACCTTCGACGCCGCCGACATCCGCCCGATTATCGAGGCCGGCCAGCGCGTCTTCGGCGAAAACCGCGTCCAGGAAGCACAAGCCAAATGGCCGGTGCTGAAGGAGGCATTTTCCGACATCGAGCTGCATCTGATCGGTCCGCTGCAATCGAACAAGGCCAAGGAAGCGGTGGCATTGTTCGACGTCATCGAAACCGTCGACCGTGAAAAGATCGCCGCAGAGCTGGCCAAGGAGATCGCCAGGCAAGGCCGGTCACCAAGGCTCTATGTCCAGGTCAACACCGGCTCCGAGCCGCAAAAGGCCGGCATCGAGCCGCGCGAGGCTGTCGCCTTCGTGGCCCGTTGCCGCTCGGTTCACGCCCTCGCCATCGAAGGGCTGATGTGCATTCCGCCGGCCGACGAGAACCCCGGTCCGCATTTCGCGCTGCTGGAAAAGCTTGGGCTTGAGGCCGGCGTCGACAAGCTCTCCATGGGCATGTCCGGCGACTACGAAATCGCGATCGCCTTCGGCGCGACCAGTGTCAGGGTTGGATCGGCGATTTTCGGCGCCAGATGAGGCGCAGCCGACCTTAGGCCACAGGCTGACATTGACTAAGCCAGCATATAGAAACGGAACGTTTCGTTCCTATATCGGTCGAGTTATTCTCAACCCGTCTGGAGCCACCATGCGTTACAATCAACTTGGAAATACGGGGATGTTCGTCTCCGAACTTTGCCTCGGCACGATGACGTTCGGCGCGGCCGGCGAGAATGCCCAATGGGGCCTGATCGCCAGCCTCGACCAGAAGGGCGTCGACGAGATCGTTGCCCGCTCGCTCGCCGCCGGCGTCAATTTCTTCGACACGGCGGATGTCTATTCCTTCGGCGCCTCGGAACGGCTTCTCGGCCAGTCGCTCAGGAACCTTGGCGTCAACCGTCAGGACGTGATCATCGCCACCAAGGTTCATGGCGCCATGGGCGGCGGCCCGAACCAGCGCGGTTCCTCGCGCGGCCACATCATGGATTCGGTCGAAGGCAGCCTCGAGCGGCTGCAGCTCGATCACATCGATCTCTACCAGCTGCACGGCACCGACACGGTGACGCCGATCGACGAAACGCTGCGGGCGCTCGACGACCTGGTTGCCGCCGGCAAGGTCCGCTATGTCGGCGTCTCGAACTGGCAGGCTTGGCGCATCGCCAAGGCGCTGGGTATTGCCGAGCGCAAGGGCTTTGCCCGCTTCGAGACCGTGCAGTCGTATTACTCGATCGCCGGCCGCGATCTCGAGCGCGAAATCGTGCCGCTGCTCAACGAGGAGAAGCTCGGGCTGATGGTCTGGTCGCCGATGGCTGGCGGCCTGCTCTCCGGCAAATACGGACCGGGCGCCCCCGGCAATGGCGAGGGCCGCCGCGCCAGCTTCAATTTCCCGCCGGTCAATGAGGACCGTGCCTGGGCAGCGGTCGCTGTCATGCGCGAGATCGCCGTCAAGCACGGCGTCAGCGTCGCCACGGTGGCGCTCGGCTATGTCCTGGCCAAGCCATTCGTGATGAGCGTCATCATCGGCGCCAGCCGCATCGAGCAGCTGGAACAGAACCTTGCAGCCACCGAGTTGCAGCTCGATGCCGATGATCTTGTTCGCCTCGACGAAGTCAGTGCCCTGCCCGCCGAATACCCCGGCTGGATGCTGGAGCGTCAGGCGGCCGGCCGGCGGCCGGCGCCCTTTGTGCCGAAAAAGTAGTTCAATTTACCTTCGATTCGATGCTTCGGGAGCCGGCAGGCTCCCGATCTTTTTTTGGGCTCAAGTCAGCCGGACAGTCTCGACCAAAAAGTCCAAAAACGCCCGCACCCGCGCCGGCAGATACTTGCCTTGGCCGACATAGACGGCGTGGGTGAGTTCCTCGTCGCCGGGATTGAACTCTTCCAGCAGCGGCAGCAGCCGGCCGGCGGCAATGTCGGCCTCCACATGCCAGCGTGCCAGCCGGGCGATGCCCGCCCCCGAGAGCGCCATCAGCCGCATCGCCTCGCCGTCGCTGACCAGCGTATTTCCGATGATCGACAGGGTGATCGGTTTGCCGGCCGCGTCGATAAAAGGCCAGCCCTCGAGGTGACGAACGAAACGGAAGCCCATCCGGTTGTGACGATCGAGGTCGGCGGGCGTCTTGGGCGTGCCACGCGCTTCGAGATACGATGGCGCCGCAACGACGACCACCCGGCTCTGCCCGAGCTTGCGCGCCACCAGCCGTGATTCGCCGAGCGGCCCGGCGCGGATGGCGACGTCAGCGCGCTCCTCCATCAGGTCGATGACATCGTCGGTCAACACCAGATCGACCGAGATTTCGGGGTAGCGCTCTAGGAAACGCGGCAAAAGCGGGATCAGCCGATGCTGCCCGAAAGGCACGTAGCTGTTGATCCGCAGCCGGCCACGCGGCGCGGCACCCGCCGCTGCCTCGCGCTCGGCCGCCGCCATGTCGGCCAGGACGCGCACGCCGCTGTCGAAGAACGCCGCCCCCTCCGGCGTCAGTTGCAGCTTGCGCGTCGAACGGCTGACCAGCCGCGTACCAAGCCGCGCCTCCAGCCGCGCGATCAGCTTGCTCACCGCCGACGGCGTCATCCGCAACGCGCGGGCAGCGGCTGAAAAGCTGCCCGCCTCGACGACGCGGACGAACACTTCGATCTCGCCGGAGCGATTGATGTCGGGCCTGGCCATTGGTGAATCTATTTCACAGACGATGTGCCCGATGCAAGGCTGGTTCACAGCACATCGCGGCACGATCTTCCGGATCGGGGCGTGGGAGGACACGGCGCCCGTCGTCAAAACTGGTCGTCATCGAAGTGGGAACCGCCATGCCCCTTGCTCTTTACGCTCTTGCCGCCGGTGCCTTTGGCATCGGCGTCACCGAATTCGTCATCATGGGCCTGCTGCTCGACGTCAGCACTGATCTCGGCGTCTCGATCTCGGCTTCCGGCCAGCTGATTTCCGGCTATGCGCTGGGCGTCGTCATCGGCGCGCCGCTGCTGACGATCGCGACCGGCCGTTGGCCGCGCAAGACCGTGCTTCTGGCGCTGATGGCGATCTTCACGCTGGGCAACCTCGCTTGTGCGCTTGCCCCAGACTACTGGACGCTGATGGGTGCGCGCGTACTGACCGCCTTCGCCCACGGCACCTTCTTCGGCGTCGGCTCGGTCGTGGCGACCGGACTGGTGGCGCCCAACAAGAAAGCCTCGGCGATCGCCCTGATGTTCACCGGCCTGACCATCGCCAACATCCTCGGCGTGCCCTTCGGCACATGGCTCGGCCAAGCCTTCGGCTGGCGCGCGACCTTCTGGGCGGTGACCCTGGTCGGCATCGCCGCCTTTGCCATCATTCTGCTGCTGGTGCCGCGCAGCCGAACAGAGCCTGAGAAGAGCAATTTGCGCGCCGATCTCGCCTTGCTCGGCCGCACGCCGGTCCTGCTTGGCTTTGCTACCACCGTGCTTGGCTATGCCGGCGTCTTCGCCGTCTTCACCTACATCGCCCCGTTGCTGACCGAGATCACCGGTTTTGACGAGGCAGCGGTGTCGCCGATCCTGCTGGTCTTCGGCGGCGGCCTCATCGCTGGCAACCTCGCCGGCGGCAAGTTCGCCGACCGCTGGTTGGTACCGTCCGTTCTCGGCAGTCTCGTCGTGCTGGCGCTGGTGCTCGGCACCATGACCTTCGCCCTGCACAGCCAGGTCATGGCCGTTATCTATGTCGGCCTGCTCGGCGCCGCCGCCTTCGCCACCGTCGCGCCGCTACAGTTATGGGTGTTGCAGAAAGCGCAAGGCGCCGGCCAGAGCCTAGCTTCATCCTTCAACATCGCCGCCTTCAACCTCGGCAATGCGGCCGGCGCCTGGCTCGGCGGCGTGGTCATCGCCCATGGTCCCGGCCTCGGTGCCGTCACCTGGGTCGCGGCGCTGTTGCCACTTTCAGCGCTTGCCGTGGCGGCGTTTGCGCTGCGTCTCGACCGAGATCCTGTCCTCGCTACACCGGAAATCGCGCGGTCATAGAACGCAAACCTCAACCAATCTTTGAAACAGCCATCCTTCCACAAGGAGCAAACCCATGGATTATCGAAATCTTGGCGCATCAGGCCTGAAGGTCCCGGCGCTCTCGTTCGGCGCTGGAACCTTCGGCGGTTCAGGCCCGCTGTTCGGCGCCTGGGGCAACAGCGATGCGACGGAAGCACGGCGGCTGGTCGACATCTGCCTTGAGGCCGGCGTCTACCTGTTCGACACCGCCGACGTCTATTCGAATGGCGCTTCCGAACAAGTGCTCGGCGCTGCCATCAAGGGCCGCCGCGACGCCGTGCTGATCTCGACCAAGACCTCGCTGCCGATGGGCGACGGTCCCAACGATGCCGGATCGTCACGTTCACGCCTGATCAAGGCCGTCGAAGACGCGCTGGGGCGCCTTGGCACCGACTACATCGACCTGCTGCAACTGCACGCCTTCGACGCAGCAACACCGATCGAGGAGGTGCTGTCGACACTGGACAGTCTCGTGCGCGCCGGCAAACTGCGTTATGTCGGCGTCTCCAATTTTTCCGGCTGGCAAGTGATGAAATCGCTCGGCCTGGCGGGCAGATACGGCTATCCCCGATACGTCGCCCATCAGGTCTTTTACTCGCTGGTCGGACGCGACTATGAATGGGAGTTGATGCCGCTCGGCCTCGACCAGGGTGTCGGTGCGCTGGTGTGGAGCCCGCTCGGCTGGGGCCGCCTGACCGGCAAGATCCGCCGTGGCCAGAAGCTGCCTGAGAAAAGCCGGCTGCACGACACGGCAAGCTTCGGACCGCCCGTCGAGGATGAGCATCTCTATCGGGTCGTCGACGCGCTTGATGTTGTCGCCGAGGAAACCGGCAAGACCATACCGCAGATCGCCATCAATTGGCTGCTGCAGCGGCCGACCGTCGCCTCCGTCATCGTCGGCGCGCGCAACGAGGAGCAGTTGCGCCAGAATCTCGGCGCCGTCGGCTGGTCGTTGACAGCCGAGCAGATGAAGAAGCTCGACACGGCAAGTGAGGTCACCGCACCCTATCCGTATTTTCCCTATCGCCGGCAGGAGGGTTTTGCCCGGCTGAACCCGCCCGCAGTCTGACGCTCCAAAAGCTGGGCGGCGGCTCCCAGGCTGCCGCCCGCCCGGCTAATGCAGAACGAACTCGCCGTCGACCTTGCGCCATTCGTTCGGCGCGATCAGCTTCTGGTGCGTGTAGCTGACCGAATGCAGCGGGCCTTCGAGCTTGGCCTTCCAGAACTCGATGAAACGGATCAGCACGGGAAATTTCGGGGCGATGTCGTAATCCTGCCAGATGAAGCTCTGCAGCAGATGCGGATGATCTGGAAAATGATAAAGAATCTTGGCCGTGGTCAAGCCATAGCCCTTGAGCATCAGGTCCATTTCGGAATGGTCGCGCATTGCGGTCCCCTGGTTGATTCTCCTTCCTCCCAGGCTGAAATTGTGCACCCCATTTGCTTAATCGTCTATTGATATTTCTATGATCGAACCAGATTCCTCCCGCAAAAACATGCGCTTAGCAGCCGCCTCACGAGAGTGCTGACACGACCCGGCAAAGCACCTGCGGCATCCCGCCGCGCGAATCCAACGTCTAATGTTGCCGTCGCGGCCGAACTGTTAATAATGCGCGCGAATTCGCGGCCGCATCGCCGCGATCCTGCCGGCAGTCAAGCCGGCGGTTTGGTTTTGGGGAGGAAGGCGAAGAAATGTCCGATGTTCATGTCCATCGCGTCCAGCCGGCGTGGAAGAAGAACGCGCTGATTGACAACGACACCTACCTGAAATGGTACGCCGACAGTGTCAAGAACCCGGACAAGTTCTGGGGCAAGCACGGCAAGCGCATCGACTGGTTCAAGCCCTACAGCAAGGTCAAGAACACGTCCTTCGACGGCCAGGTCTCAATCAAATGGTTCGAGGATGGCCAGACCAACGTTTCCTGGAACTGCATCGACCGGCATCTGAAGAAGCGCGGCGAACAGACCGCCATCATCTGGGAAGGCGACAATCCCTACGACGACAGGAAGATCACCTATAACGAGCTTTACGCGCATGTCTGCCGCCTCGCCAATGTGATGAAAAAGCACGGCATCAAGAAGGGCGACCGCGTAACCATCTACATGCCGATGATCCCGGAGGCCGCTTATGCGATGCTCGCCTGCACGCGCATCGGCGCCATTCATTCGGTCGTCTTCGGCGGCTTTTCGCCGGATGCGCTGGCCGGACGCATCGATGACTGCAAGTCGACCTTCGTCATCACCGCCGACGAAGGCCTGCGGGGCGGCAAGCCTATCCCGCTGAAGGAGAACACCGACAAGGCGATCGAGATCGCCGCCAAGGCCGGAACGAAAGTCGAAAAGGTCTTGGTCGTGCGCCGCACCGGCGGCAAGACCGGCTGGGCCGCCGGGCGCGACGTCTGGTACCATGACGAGGTCGCCACGGTTAAGGCCGAATGCAAGCCCGAGAAGATGAACGCCGAGGACCCGCTGTTCATCCTCTACACATCCGGCTCGACCGGCAAGCCGAAGGGCGTGCTGCACACCACCGCCGGCTATCTCGTCTATGTCTCGATGACCCACCAATATGTCTTCGACTATCATGACGGCGATATCTACTGGTGCACCGCCGATGTCGGCTGGGTCACCGGCCACAGCTATATCGTCTACGGGCCGCTCGCCAACGGCGCCACCACGCTGATATTCGAAGGCGTGCCGAACTACCCGTCGCAGTCGCGTTTCTGGGACGTGATCGACAAGCACAAGGTCAACATCTTCTACACGGCGCCGACGGCGTTGCGCGCGCTGATGGGCGCCGGCGATGCCCATGTCACCAAAACGTCGCGCAAGTCGCTGCGCGTGCTCGGCACCGTCGGCGAGCCGATCAATCCGGAAGCCTGGGAGTGGTATTTCAACGTCGTAGGCAACGGCAAGGTGCCGATCGTCGATACCTGGTGGCAGACCGAGACCGGCGGCATCATGATCACGCCGGTTCCGGGCGCCACCGACCTCAAGGCGGGTTCGGCGACGCGGCCCTTCTTTGGCGTCAAGCCGCTGCTGGTCGATACCGACGGCAAGGTGCTCGAAGGCGAAGCCAGCGGCAATCTTTGTATTGCCGACTCATGGCCGGGCCAGACGCGCACCGTCTATGGCGATCACGACCGCTTCGTGCAGACCTATTTCTCGACCTACAAGGGCAGATACTTCACCGGCGACGGCTGCCGCCGCGATGCTGACGGCTACTACTGGATCACCGGCCGCGTCGACGACGTCATCAACGTCTCCGGCCACCGCATGGGCACCGCCGAGGTCGAATCGGCGCTGGTTTCGCATGGGAAGGTCTCGGAGGCCGCCGTCGTCGGCTACCCGCACGATATCAAGGGCCAGGGCATCTACTGCTATGTCACGCTGATGGCCGGCGAGACGCCAAGCGAGGAATTGCGCCAGGAGCTCGTCGCCCATGTCCGCAAGGAGATCGGCGCCATCGCTTCGCCCGACAAGATCCAGTTCGCGCCCGGCCTGCCGAAGACGCGTTCCGGCAAGATCATGCGGCGCATCCTGCGCAAGATCGCCGAGGATGATTTTGCCGCGCTCGGCGATACCTCGACGCTGGCCGATCCGGCGGTCGTCGACGACCTTATCGCCAACCGGCAAAACAAGAAGGGCTGATGCAACCCGCATTGGGCGCCGTCACCGAGCTTTGGCGCTATCCCGCGAGCTCGCTCGCCGGCGAGTTTCAGCAGGCGATCTCCGTCGACTGGCATACCGTCGAAGGCGACCGCCTGTTTGGTCTTGTCGATACCTCGACCGATGAAATCGCACGGCCCGACCGCGAAGCGAAATGGCACAAGGTGCCCCGCATCCGCACCCGGCTGTCGCAGGCCGGCAGGCTGGAGGTCGCCATCCCCGACGGACGCTGGCTTTCGGCACCTGGCGCGCAAAGTGACCGCGCCATTTGCGCCTATCTCGGCTTTGCGGCTTCCATCCGGCCGTTCCGTCGGGAAAATGCGGCTCCGGATTACGCCGGCCCTCTGCTGACGGAACGCTACGTCAAAGCCCCTATTCATCTGCTGACCACCGCCTCACTGGCGCGTTTGAAAGTGCTGCATCCAGAGGGCACCGCCGACGCGCGCCGCTTCCGCCCCAACATCGTCGTCGATATGCCGGAGGTCGAGGGATCGTTCCCCGAGACGGAATGGATCGGGCGCAAGCTGGCAATCGGCGACCTGCTCCTGACCATCTCCGAGCCGTGCCGCCGCTGCGGCTTCACCATCATTGGCCAGGACGGGTTCGACCACGACCCGGCAATCCTGCGCAGCCTGGTCCGCCACAACGCCCATAACCTCGGCGTCTACTGCACCGTCGATCGACCGGGCCGCGTCGAGATCGGCGCCACGATGCGCCTCCTGTAGCTATCGGTACAAATCCGCCCGCGTCGGCGGCAGGCCGCTCGGCCCACGCGCGCGCCTTGTGGCGACGGTCTGGAAAACCTGCGCCGATGCGCGTTCGAAGGTAATCGAGCAGCCGGTGAGATAAAGCAGCCAGAGCCGCGCCTTGGCTTCGCCGACCTCGGCGATAGCTTCGTCGAAGCGTGCGTGGAGGCGCTCGGCCCATAGCCTGCAGGTGCGCGCATAGTGCTCGCGCAAATTTTCGACGTCGTAGACGAGGAAGCCGTGCGCCTCGAGATTGCCCAGCGTCATGCCGATCGTATCGAGTTCGCCGCCCGGAAAAATGTATTTGATCAGCGCCTTGAATTCCGGCCCCTTGCGCAGCGTCTTCTTCAAGCTGCCCTTGTCGCGCCGGGTGATGGCGTGGTGCAGATAGATGCCGCCCGGCTTGAGCAGGCGATGGATCCTCGAGAAATAGGCCGCATGGTTGGCAAGCCCCAGATGCTCGAACATGCCGATCGACGAGATCTTGTCGAAGGAGCCGGACAGCTCGGCATAGGACTTTATCTCGATGGTGATGCGGTCCTCCAGCCCCTCGGCGCGGATGCGTTCACGGGCGAGCTCGGTCTGTGCTTCCGATAGCGAGACGCCGTGGCCGACGACGCCATAATTCTTCACCGCATGGATGAGCATCGCTCCCCAGCCGCAGCCGATGTCGAGCAATCTATCGCCGGGCTTCAGCCGAAGCTTGCGGCAGATATGGTCGAGCTTGTCTCTCTGGGCCTGATCGATATCGTTGGCGAAATCCTTGAAGTAGCCGCAGCTATAGACCATGCGCTCGTCGAGGAAGAGCCGGTAGAATGCGTTGGAAATGTCGTAATGATGCTGGATCGCCTCCTTGCTCGAACCGCTGACGAAAGGATTGCGGCCGGAAAGATCGGTTCGCGTCGTCATCTGTTTTCGCGAAAACAGCACCGCCGGCAGGTCGCGCAGGATCGCCAGCTTCGGCAATGTCTTGAGCTTCGTCCTGAGCTTGCCCTGCGTGGGCAAGGCGTAGAAATCGAACAGCGATCCGTCTTCGACGTCGACCGCCTTGGCAATCCACATCTCGATCAGCGTCGATAAAGAGGGCCGACGTACGATCTGCCAGACGATGTCCTGGTCGTTGATGGTGAGCACCGGGCCGGCAGCCGGGCCGATCCGCTCGCCTGTCCACAGCCTCACCGCAAAACCCGGCTTCAGCGTCTCGATGACCGTCCGAACAATCCGGGCCGCTCTCTCGGCTGCCTCCATCCCCGTCCTCCCTTACCCGGCAAAATAGTGGCCCGGAACAATAGCGGCTCGATCTTGCCTGCCCGATCGGCCGGCCGCAAGCCGCTTGGGTGCGCAAGCACGGTTGTTCAGGATTTTCGGGTGCCGCGCCTTGCCATTTGCCGGATGACACCCCATCATGAGGAAGTGTTCAACAAATCGAAAGGAGGTGATCCGATGTCGAGTGATTTCGTTTTCCAGAACGTGGCCTCAGCGGATTGCACTTTCGGGAAGCAGTCTTCCCGTTAAGGCGCGAGATGCGCGGCTGGCGACCAACCGTCGCCGCCAGGAGCCGCGCCATGGACGGAAACACGGAAGGCCGCCGACTTCGCAAGAAGCGGCGGCCTTTTCCTTTTTGGGCTGTTGTCCCTTATTTGGTTACGGTCAACATCTCGACGTTGCGCGCTATGTCCTGGAAAGCCTGGTTGAGTTCGGTTCCATTGGCAGCTTGGTAGAAGTGCTTGATCTTGGCGGTGTCCGGGCTCGCGCAATCCTGGAGCGTCGCCTTGGCATTCGTTTCGTTTAGGTCAAACCCAATAGTGAAGATCTCGATGCCCTTGTCGCGCATGGCAGCGCAAAGTTTCTTGGCTGCCGTGCGGGTCGGCTCCTTGCCAGCGTCATTGTAAACGTCGCTCACCGTGCTCGCATCGAAGTAGGACAGGTTGAATTCGCCGTCGGTCATCAGGATCGCGATTTTGGCGACCTTTTTTGGATCCATCTTGGCCGGCCGCTGCGAAGTCCTCATGATGCCCCCCCAGTTCTCCGAGAGCATGTACCAGGTCCACTGCACGCCGATATGGCCGGCGGTGCCGCCGGAGGCGACGAAATTCTTGATGACCGTCTTGAGCGCCGTCGCATCCGCTGTCAGCGGCATCAGCGCGGCGCTCGGGCAGGCGGCGGTGCCGGTTTGCCAGGCGAAGGACGACAGCAGGTAGTCGCGGTTGACCATGCTGGCGTCGGGGCCTGCGTCCGAATACTGATAGATCCCCTTGCGCTCGGTGGCGCAATTATCGGGACGGATAAAGCCCGAGACATACTGCACGGCGTCATTGGCCGGCGCCTGTTTGCGTTGACTGGCGGTGGTTTCCACATAGACGCTGCTGACGGCAAGCGCGCCGGCATTCACCGAATTCGCGTAGGGCACGATGGAGACGCGCACTCGCGGGTTGGCAGGGTCCTGGCCGCCCAGGAAACTGTCGACGGCATTCGCCGCGGCCGCCCGTAGATCGATGATTTTCTGGCCGGCCATCGAACCGGTCACGTCCAGCATCATCGCGACTTCGATCTGCTTGTCCGAATAGAGCGCCATCGTCGATGCGGGGACGCGTTGCATGCCAACCGTGCTGAAAAGCGGGAAATAGTAGTTGACGTTGACATGGACGTCCGCCTGGACAGTCTTGGCTGTCCTGTCGACAACCAGATTGTCGAGGACGATCTGGTTGTCCTGGAGGATACCCGCCGTGCTGTTGGCATCGAGAAAGGCCTGCACCGATTTGCTGGCGTCGGCCTCGCTGATGACGCCGGTTGTCAGGTCGCGGGCCGTCGAGGTGACCGCTGCATCGACCACGCCTTGCAGGCTCGATTTTACATTGTAGAGTTGGGACACGTTGACCGCAAGGCCGACACTCAGTGCCAGCACTGAGCCGACTATCCCAAAAAGGACCGCGAAATTTCCGCTGCGATCCCCGGCAAAGCCGCCGATCGTCTGACCAAGACCCCCGAAACGCCGCATTCCTTCCGCCTCCATTCGCTACAGCCTGCAGCTGTCCGAACGCGCATTGCAGGAATCCGGCCGGATCGCGCCGCAAGGCCCGGGAAAGCGACCGGCCCGCGATCAGGTCATTGTTTCCAAACGGTTTCGAGCGGCGGCAGGGTAAACAGCGGGTAAACGAAAGCTGCGCCGGCACGGCTTTGTTGACAAAGCGCTTACCACGAACAGGCTCGCAATTCAGGACGACTGGACTGCGTCCCAATCCGGTACAGACGAGATGTATCGAACCGGTTCAGCACGATCGCGGTGGCGGGAAATGGAAACACGGACTGTGAATGTGTCCCGAAAGACTAGGCCAGCATCCGTGCGCTGACCGTCTTGTCGACGCCACGATAAGGCGGCTTGAACAGATTACCTTCCTGCTCGTGCGTCCAGACCTTGAACAGGGTGAGCCGATGCGGGCCAAAACTGTGCAGCAGCGGCACGTCGGTGGCGTCGCGGCCGCGGGCGATGACGACGCGGCCGATCCTCGGCACATTGTGGCGAGGATCGAAAGTGTACCACCTGCCGTCGAGGAACACTTCCAACCAGGCCGAGAAATCCATCGGCGCCGGATCGGCGGGCACGCCGATATCGCCGAGATAGCCGTTCACGTAGCGGGCCGGGATGTTCATGCAGCGGCAGAGCGTGATCGCCAGATGGGCAAAGTCGCGGCAGACGCCGACGCGTTCCTCATGCGCCTGCGCCGCCGTGCGGGTCGAGCGCGCATAGCCGTAGCCAAAGGACAGGCGGTTGTGGACATAGTCGACGATGGCCTGCACCCGCGCCCAGCCCGGCGGAAGCTGGCCGAAAAGTTGCCAGGCCAGATCGCCGAGATGGTCGGTCTCGCAGTAACGGCTGCCGAGCAGATAGCCGAGCACCTCGTCCGGCAATTCGGCAACCGGGACTTCCCTGGCCAGCGTGTTGACTTCGTCCGTCTCGCCGCTGTCCTCGACCACCGCGTCATAGAGGATGCGAAAGCTTCCGGCCGGCGCCGTGAAGCGGCGGCAGCTATTGCCGAAAAGGTCGTGGTAGACCCTGGTCGGGACCGACGGCGAGGTCAGCACGCGCGTCTGCCGCTTGATGTCGGCCTGGCGATCCCTGTGGATATCGAGCAATGAAACGACCGGCGTTGCTGCAACGCATTCAATGGCAATTTCATAGCCGAGCCGAATCAGCATCGCCCTCCCCTACGATCGTCATGGAAGATAGTGCCGATCAACGCGGGACAGTGCGTGGCGGTTCCTTGTGGTCGTCAAAAACGACGCCTCGCGGCTTCCCATACGGACGCGGCAACGTTACGGTCGATTGACACGCGTCTTTCGAAATAATCCCTCCAAGATGACCCCGGGAAACCGATGTTTGCAGGCAGAAAATTCGCGGCCTTCCTGTTCGATATGGACGGCACGATTCTCAATTCGATCGCCGCAGCGGAAAGGGTCTGGGCAGCGTGGGCGCATCGGCAAGGTCTTGACGTCGCCGCATTCCTGCCGACCATCCACGGCGTGCGGGCGATCGAGACCATCGGCCGGCTGGCGCTCCCAGGCGTCGATCCTGCCCGCGAAGCCGATTCGCTTTTGCAGGCCGAGGCGGCCGATGTCGAGGGCATTCGCCCGATTGCCGGCGCCGCGGCCTTCCTGGCGTCGCTGCCGCCTGGAAGCTGGGCGATCGCCACTTCGGCACCGCGCGAGCTCGCCCTGCTGCGCCTGCAGGCCGCGGGTATTCCGGCTCCCGCCGTGATTGTTGCGGCGGAGGATGTATCGCGCGGCAAGCCGGCGCCCGACTGCTTCCGGCTGGCGGCCGAACGGCTCGGCGTCGATGTGGGCGACTGCCTCGTCTTCGAGGACGCGCCGGCCGGCATAGCGGCGGCCGAAGCCGCGGGCGCTGCAATCGTGGTGATCAGCGCCACGCACCGGCATCCGTTGGAGACGCCGCATGCCGCCATCGTCGGCTATGACGCGATCGGCATCGCCGTCGATTCCAGCGGCTGGATTGCCATCGGAGTGGAGCGGGCCGCGCTGCCTGTTTGACTAGCACCCTGCCTGGGCTAAAAGTCGCTGGTCAGGCCCTTGACCTCCCAGTCGCCGTAGCGGCCGGGCTCCTTGCCTCCGCGCCCGCCGATCTCCCTCGGCAGCGTGGCTTCCTGCTCGCGATATTTCTCCCGCCGGACCTCGGCCTCGACCAAGGCGCGCCTGGCTGCCGGGGTCAGCGGCTTTTGCGGCGAGCCGTTAGCATGCGTTTGGCTGGTTTTGTCGAACATGCGATCTTCCGCTAGATTGAAACAGGCCCCGATTGAAACGGGAACCGCTGTTTCCCATCCTATAGCGATGGGCCCACAAGGATCGACTCCTTTGTTGGGCCAAAATGGAGCAGACGATGAACACCCTTCGCACCGCCATGCTTTTGGCCGCAATGACGGCCCTGTTCATGGGCGTCGGCTATCTGGTCGGCGGATCCGGCGGCATGATGATTGCCTTGCTGATCGCCGCCGGCACCAATTTGTTCAGCTATTGGAACGCCGACAAGATGGTGCTGTCGATGCACCGTGCGATCGAAGTCGACGAACGCAACGCGCCTGAATATTACGCCATCGTGAAGGGTCTCGCGCAACGTGCCGGCCTGCCGATGCCGAGAACCTATCTCATCGACAATCCGCAGCCCAATGCCTTCGCCACCGGCCGCAATCCGCAAAATGCCGCTGTCGCCGCCAGCACCGGCCTGCTCGAGCGGCTATCGCATGAAGAAGTCGCGGCGGTGATGGCACACGAGCTCGCCCATGTGCAGCACCGCGATACGCTGACCATGACGATCGTCGCCACCTTTGCCGGCGCAATTTCGATGCTCGGCAATTTCGCCTTCTTTTTCGGCGGCAACCGCGACAATAACAATTCCTTTGGCATCGTCGGCGTGCTGGTGGCGATGATCGTTGCGCCCCTGGCCGCCATGATCGTGCAGATGGCGGTGAGCCGGACCCGCGAATACGAGGCCGACCGGCGCGGTGCCGAAATCTGTGGACACCCGCTGTGGCTCGCCTCGGCGCTTGACAAGATCGCGCGGGGCGCCGAACGCATCCGCAACCCGGATGCCGAGCGCAATCCGGCAACCGCCCATCTCTTCATCATCAATCCTCTTTCCGGCGAGCGCATGGACAGTTTGTTTTCCACTCACCCGAGCACAGAAAACCGCATCGCCGCGTTGCAGAGGATGGCGAGCGAAATGGCCGGCGCACCCGAAGCGGCCGCGACGTCAAGGCCGGCGCCGGAAGGGACCGGGCAGCAGCCGTCTGGTCCGTGGGACAGGGCCGCGCGGCCCGAGAGGCCGCCTGAGCCGGCCAAGCCGAGACCCAATCCCTGGGGACGCAATCCGACCGGACCCAAAGGTCCGTGGTCGTGACGAGCGCGACAGACAAAAAAGGCGGGATCTCGCTGGCGGAAATGCGCGATCTTTGTGCAAGGCACTGGAACCCTATCGGCATACCGATGGCGAGCATAGCAACATCAAGTGATCTGGGCTTTCGCCCACTTCCTGAAGATGAATATGACAGCTATCTCCGCCACATCGTCCGACTTGTCGGGGATGGTGCATCTCCAAAGCAAGTCGCGGACTATGTCGGCACGGTTGAAAAAGACTACATTCAGGTGATCTCCCCCCTAGGAAGCAAAGAAGATTTTGTCAGCGCTATATTTAAACTAGTCAACCGATCGCCGACACAATGAGGCCAACTCACAGTGAGGCTTCAGAAGCTCGCGGTCTCGCCGCGCGCAAGGCAGCCGCGCGCCTGCTTGCCGCCGTCATTGACGCGAAAACGCCGCTCGACGGGCTGACCGACCATGAAAACGGCCATCCACAATACAAGGCGCTCGACCTGCGCGACCGCGCTTTGGTGCGCGCCATTCTGGTCACCGCCCTGCGCTACCGCATGACCATATCAGGCCTTTTGGCCCGTCGCCTGGAAAAGCCGCTGCCGCCCAACGCCACGGCGCTTTCGCACATTTTGCATGTGGCGGCAGCGCAGATCCTGTTCCTCGATGTTCCCGACAGCGCCGCCGTCGACCTCGCCGTGACACACGCCAAGTCCGATCCGCGCACGGCGCGCTTTTCCGGCCTCGTCAACGGCGTGCTGCGCACGCTGGCGCGGGCCAAGCAGGACGAGCTCGCCGCAGCATTTGCCGCTACCGACGAGGCGCCAAAATGGTTTTCCGACCGTTTGAAAACAGTCTACGGCCTCGACAAGGCCCGGCAGATACTGCTCGCCCATCGCCATGAGGCACCGGTCGATTTCTCGGTCAAGTCGGACCCGGCGCTGTGGGCCGAACGGCTCGGCGGCTTTGTCTTGCCGACCGGCACGGTGCGGGTGGAAAAGCTCAGCGCTTCCGTGACCGAACTGCCCGGCTTTGGGGAAGGCGCCTGGTGGGTTCAGGATGCAGCGGCCAGCCTGCCGGCCCGGCTGTTCGGCGACATCAATGGTTTGCGAATCGCCGACCTCTGCGCCGCGCCGGGCGGCAAGACCGCCCAGCTGATCCTCGCCGGCGCCCACGTCACCGCGCTCGACATGTCCAAAACGCGGCTGGCACGGCTGACGCAGAACCTCGAACGGCTCGGTCTGGCCGCCGAGATCGTCCAGGCCGATCTGCTCAAATACGAGCCGAAGGACCTCTTCGACGCCGTCCTCCTCGACGCACCTTGCTCTTCGACCGGCACGGTGCGGCGGCATCCCGACGTCCCCTGGACGAAGACGGTGGCCGACGTGGAAAAACTGGCCGACCTGCAACGCCGGCTGCTTGCCCGCGCCGTCACCCTGGTCAAGCCTGGTGGACGCATCGTCTTTTCCAACTGTTCGCTCGATCCGCTGGAAGGCGAAGAGCTCTATCGCGACTTTCTCGCCGGCAATGCGGAGATTGTCGACGACCCGCTTCGGCCGGGTGAGATCGCCGGCATCGACCCGTTTCTGACGCCGCAAGGCACGTTGCGCACCACGCCTGCCGATCTGGAGCTAGGCTCGCCGGGCCGCTCCGGGCTGGACGGCTTCTTCGCCGCCCGCATGCGCAGAGCCGGCTAAGGGCCGATCCTGAAGCGCCGTCCGGCTTCTTGGGGCGAGGAGGCATGGAAAACAGGCTGAACGGCCCCACTGCCGCGGAATTCGCCTTCGCACAAGTTCTTGAATCATATAAACTTGTGCTTGGGTGAGGACGATCAGGAGGGGTTTTGGCAATCGCTGCCGGTAACACGACGCGTCTGTGGACGCTTGTCGCGAGGGAGTTCTGGCGCAAGACGCGCCGGCGCTTGCGCGCCGGGCCACTCTATCGCTGGCGCTACTCAGGCCGTACGCCGGAGCGCGTCCTGATCGCCCCACCGGACCTGCGGCTCGCCGATCCTCAGATCGCGCTCGAGATCTATTACGGCCGCTATCCGCTTTCGGGGCATCTGGTCGAGACCGGCGGCAAATCGCCCTTCCAGATCGACGTGCCCAATCCCGGCTGGCAGAAAACGCTGCATGGCTTTCGCTGGCTGCGCCATATGCGTGCCGCCGGTACCGAGCTCGCCGCCGCCAACGCGCGGGCGTTGGTTTCCGACTGGATTGCAATCCATGGCAGCCATATTTCCGGCGTCGCCTGGGAGCCTGGCACGACGGCCAAGCGTGTCATTGCCTGGCTGCAGCATTCGTCGATCGTGTTGCAGGGCGCCGAATTTCCGTTCTACCGCGCGTTCTTGAAATCGCTCGCCGTCCAGATCCGCTATCTGCGCGCCATGGTGCGCGAGATGCCGGACGGCAAGGACAGGCTGCGCGCCCGCATTGCGCTGGCCTTTGCCGCTTTGTCGCTGCCGGCGCCGGCCTCGGCGCTACGCGGTGCCACCCGCAATCTCGCCGAGGAGCTCGACCGCCAGATCCTGCCTGACGGCGGCCATCTCTCGCGTAATCCGATGACCGTGCTTGAAATCCTCGCCGACCTTCTGCCGTTGCGCCAGACATACGCCAATCAGGCCGAGACGCCGCCGGCCGCCCTGATCGGAGCCATCGACCGGATGCTGCCGGCACTGCGCTTCTTTCGCCATCAGGACGGCAGCCTTGCCCGCTTCAACGGCATGGGCGCCACCATTCACGACCGTATCGCCAGCATCCTGCATCACGACGACACCGCCGGCGCACCGTTGCTGCACGCGCCGCATTCGGGTTATGAGCGCCTGTCGATGGGCGGTGTCACTGTGATCGCCGATACCGGCCTGCCGCCCCCCGTCGACGTATCCAATGCCGCTCACGCCGGATGCCTCGCCTTCGAATTATCGTCGGGCCGCCAGCACTATATCGTCAACGCCGGAATAGACACTTATGGCGCCGCCGAGTTCCGGCCGCTTGCCCGCGCCACCGCCGCCCACTCGACCGCCACCATCAACGACACGTCGTCGGCGCGTTTCAATCACTCCTTGCGCGTCAACGACCTGCTCGGCACGCCTTTGATCGGCGGGCCGCAGCATGTGCCTTGCAAGCGCACCGACCAGAAGGGCAGCCAGGGCTTCATCGCCCGCCATGACGGCTATGTGGCGCGCTTCGGCTTCCTGCATGAGCGCGAGCTGAAATTATCGACCGACGGCAATGTGCTTGCCGGCAGGGACCGTTTCCTGCGCCCGGGCGGCGCTTCTATCCGCAACAATGGCCGTGACTTCGTCACGGTGCGTTTCCATGTCCATCCCGATATAAGCCTGCTCCAGGATGAGCATGACCGTCTGGTGCTGGCCGCCGACCATGCCGACACCTGGGTGTTTACCTCTACCGAAGTGGTGCCCGAGGTCGAGGAATCGATCTATTTCGCAGGGCTTGGCGGCCCGCGCCGCAGCCGCCAGATCGTGCTTGCGTTCAAGGCCTCGGAAATTTCCGAGGTCCACTGGCAATTGACGCGCACCATCATCGCCGGCCGTCCGGAAAAAGCTGAAGCCGATGGCAACGGCAGACACTGATCAAGTCTTGCGGCTTGATTTCCGGGCCTCATATGCTACGGCCCGCGGACGCTCTCCAACCAGAACTGGAAAGGCCGCCAGCCCATGGCCGTCGCCGCCAAGAACATTCCCGCGCCCGACCTTGTACCCATCCGTCGCGCGCTCCTTTCCGTCTTTGATAAGACCGGCCTGATCGATTTCGCCAGGGCGCTGGCTTCGGCCGGCGTCGAGCTAGTCTCGACCGGCGGCACCGCAAGGGCCCTTGCCGAGGCAGGCATGGCGGTGCGCGACGTGTCCGAGCTCACCGGCTTTCCCGAGATCATGGACGGCCGCGTCAAGACGCTGCACCCGTCGGTGCATGGCGCACTGCTTGGCGTGCGCGACGATCCCGAGCACGCCGCAGCGATGCGCGACCACGGCATCGAGCCGATCGATCTCGTCGTCTCCAATCTCTATCCGTTCGAAGAGGTGCGTCGCTCCGGCGCCGACTACGCGGCGATCGTCGAGAACATCGACATCGGCGGCCCGGCGATGATCCGTGCCTCGGCCAAGAACCACGCCTATGTCGGCATCGTCACCGATCCCGATGACTATGCCTCGGTGCTCAACGCGCTGGAGATGAATTTCGGGTCGTTGTCGCTGGATTTCCGCAAGAAGCTGGCAGCCAAGGCCTTTGCCCGCACCGCCACCTACGATGCGGCGATCTCGGGATGGTTCGCCGAGGCGCTTGAGATCGAGCATCCGACATGGCGCGCCTTCGGCGGCAAGCTGCAGTCGGTGATGCGCTATGGCGAAAACCCGCATCAGGGCGCCGGCTTCTATGTCAACGGCGATAGGCGGCCGGGCGTCGCCACGGCGCGCCAGCTTCAGGGCAAGCAGCTTTCCTACAACAACATCAACGACACCGACGCTGCCTTCGAGCTGGTCGGCGAGTTCGACCCGTCGCACTCCGCAGCAATTGCCATCATCAAGCACGCCAACCCGTGCGGCGTCGCTGAGGACGCTTCGCTGCAGGCGGCCTATGCCAAGGCGCTGGCCTGCGACCCGGTCTCGGCCTTCGGCGGCATCGTCGCCATGAACCGCGTCCTCGATGCCGGAACCGCCGAAGAGATCGTCAAGACCTTTACCGAAGTGATCATCGCACCGGAGGCGTCCGAAGAAGCAGTGCGCATCATTGCCGCCAAGAAGAACCTACGCCTGCTGGTCACCGGCGGCCTGCCCGACCCGCGCGCGGCGGGCCTTGGCTTGAAATCGGTTGCTGGCGGTTTGCTGGTCCAGGGCCGCGACAACGCGGTGGTGGATGACCTCGAGCTGAAAGTGGTGACCAGGCGCGCTCCGACGCCGGCCGAATTGGCCGATCTGAAATTCGCTTTTCGCGTGGCAAAGCACGTCAAGTCGAACGCCATCGTCTATGCCAGGGATGGCGCTACAGTCGGCATCGGCGCCGGCCAGATGAGCCGGGTCGATTCCTCGCGCATCGCGGCGCGCAAGGCGCTCGACGCGGCCGAGGCTGCCGGCCTGACGGAGCCTTTGACCAGGGGCTCGGTCGTCGCCTCGGATGCCTTTTTCCCGTTCGCGGATGGGCTTTTGTCGGCAATCGAAGCCGGCGCCACAGCCGTCATCCAGCCCGGCGGCTCGATGCGCGACGACGATGTCATCGCCGCCGCCGACGCTCACGGCATTGCCATGGTCTTCACCGGAGTGAGGCATTTCCGGCATTGAACGCGTTACCCTCCCGCTGCGGGAGAAGGCAAGAGCAGCTCACTCCGCCGGCCGATCCGCTGGATAGGGCGTGCCGATCAGGATCGCCATGCCGGCGCCAAGGAACAGCACGATCGCGGCCATGCCGAGCCGCGCCGAGCCGCTGGCCAGGGTGATCGTGGCCACCATGAAGGGTGCGGCAAAACTGGTTGCCCGGCCGGCCAGCGCATAAATGCCGAAATAGCGGCCCGATTCGGCTGCGGTGACGCTGCGCGCCATGTAGGAGCGCGACGATGCCTGCACCGGCCCGAAGGCAAGCCCGATCAGCAGGCCGTAGAAAATGTAGGCTTTTTCCGCCGCCGTGCCGAACAATCCGCCACCATCCAGTCCGGGCATCACCCAGGCGCCGAACAGCGTATAGCCCGGTCCGGTCGAAACGATGCCGATCGTGGCAATGCTCAGCATGACCAGCGAAATCATCACTATGGTCTTGGAACCCAGCGCTGTGTCGAGGCGTGCGGCAACCAGGCAGCCGACGATGGCAACGACGTTGAGGATGATGCCGAACAGGCCGATCTCGGTAATCGACCAATGGAACATTGCCGCCGCAAACGTTCCGCCTAGCGCCAGCAGTGCGTTGACGCCGTCCTGATAGATCATACGGGCGACGAGAAAGCGAAAAATACCGCTGCGCTTGCGCACTTCGGCCAGCGTCGACTTCAGTTCCGATAGTCCCTCGCGCACCGCCGGCCCGATTGGAATGCCTTTGATCGCATCAGGCGTGAAGAAGAACATCGGCAGGATGAACAGGAAATACCAGGCCGCCGACAACGGCCCGGTAGCGCGCGCGTCCTCGCCGAGCCTGGGGTCGAGGCCGAAGATCGGGTCGAGCCCAACGACGGTCTTGCCGGTTTCAGGCGAGCCGGCCATGACGGTAACGACGAAGATCAGTGCGATCATGCCGCCGAGATAGCCGAGTCCCCAGGCCATGTTCGAGATCCTGCCGATGTCGCTCTTCGGCACCAGGCGGGGCATCATCGAATCATTGAACACAGTCGAGAATTCCGCCGCGACCGACGCCAGCGAGAACAACGCCACGACCAGAAAAAGATTAGAGCCGGGCGCGGCGAACCACAGCAGGGTGAGGCAGGTGATTTTAACCGCGGCGAAGAAGGCTATCCACGGTTTGCGTGGTCCGGTCTGATCGGCGATCGAGCCGAGGACCGGCGACAAAACGGCAATGACGAGGCCGGCGGCGGCAATGCCGTAGCCCCAGGCCGCTTGCCCGGTCTCTGGATTGCTGGCCATGCGCGAGACGAAATAAGGACCGAAGATGAAGGTGGTAACGACCGTGAAAAACGGCTGTGCCGCCCAGTCGAACAGCATCCATCCCCAGATGCCGCGTCCCGATGCCCGCTGCACTGCCATCTCAGCCATGTCCCCTCCGCTGGAGCTTGCTCCATGCCGATCGAATCGGAATGACGCTCCGTCTTCTTGTTGAGCACGATCTTGTCCAAAAGCCGATCGTCACTTTTTGGGATCATGCTCCGGTGCCCCCCAACGCAGGGCGCCGTTCGCTCAATAGCGCAGTTCTTCCCGGCAATCCCGCGCGATGTGGAAGACGTCTCACAGCTGCGTCAGATCACTCATCAGGCCGGACGCCACCGACAGCCGCGACACGGTGATGTCGCCGCCCTCGGTCAGCGCCTGCAGCCGCTCGCGGATGCGTCCGACCCGTTCGCCGCCGGCCTCCAACCATGCCGACACCGGATCCGCCGCCTCGGCATGGCCGGCCAGCGCCGCCACCGCGATGCCGCGCCTGGCCGCGCCGATCGTGTCGGTAGCGCGGGAAAGCGCCAGTTGATCGTAATAATCCGAGGGCGTGATCGAGCGCGCCGCATCTTCGACGCGCGGGATACGGAAGACATCGCTGACTGCAAAAAACGCCTTGGCGGCAGCGACGATGCCGGCATTTGCCGTCCGCGCCGTCAGCGCTATGTCGGGGATGAGTTCCGCCACATCGGTCAACGCCAGTTGCTCGGCAAGGCTCTCGGGCGCGCCGCCCCTCGACAGGCTGTGCCGCCGCTCCTCGATCCGCTCGCGCGAGAAGGCCGGCAGCAGCGAAACGAGCTTCGGCTCAAGCGCCTTGCGCGCATCCTGCAACTCGGCAATCCGCTGCCCGAGCAGTGCAGTGCCGGCATCGTTCTTCAGGTACCAGCCGCTCGTCACATAGATCAGCCGGCTGACCGCCTGATAGAGGTCGAGCTGGATCTGTCCGTCGATCTGGTTGTCGAGCGCGTCGATCTGGCGATACAGCGCCGGCAGTGCAAAGCCATCCCGCACCACGGCGAAGGTGCGCACGACATCGGCGGCACTGCGCCCGGTCGCTTCCTGCAGCCTGTTGACGAAGGACGGGCCGCCGCGATTGACCAGGTCATTGGCGACGGCACGGGCGATGATCTCGCGGCGCAGGCGATGGCCGTGGATTTCCGCCGCATATTTCTTTGCCATGCGGTCGGGAAAGTAACCCATCAGGTCGCGGTCGAAATGCGGATCGTCCGGCACGTCGCTGGCGACGATATCGGAAAACAGCACGATCTTGGCATAGGCAAGCAGCACGCCGAGCTCGGCCCGGGTGAGCGGCTCGCCGCGCGCATCGCGCTCGGCAAGAGCCGCCGGCGACGGCAGCGTCTCGACGGCACGGTCGAGCAGCCCGCGCGCCTCGAGCGCCTCCATGAAGCGGCTCTGATGGGCAATGTCGGCAAGGCCGCGCTTGCGAGCAAGGGACAGCGCCAGCGTCTGCTGGTAATTGTTGGACAGCACCAGGGCGCTGACCTCGTCGGTCATCTCGGCCAGCAATTTGTTGCGCGACGGCCGCGTCAGCGATCCCTTCCGCATGGCGGAAGCCAGCGCGATCTTGATGTTGACCTCGACGTCCGAGCAGTTCACGCCGCCCGAATTGTCGATCGCATCTGAGTTGCAGCGGCCGCCATTCAATCCGAATTCGATGCGCGCCCACTGCGTGACGCCCAGATTGGCGCCTTCACCGATGACCTTGGCACGCAGGTCGAGCGCGGTGATGCGGATCGCGTCATTGGCACGGTCGCCGACGTCCTGGTTGGTCTCGCCCGATGCCCTGACATAGGTGCCGATGCCGCCGAACCACAAAAGATCTGCTGGCGCCTTGAGGATGGCACTCATGATCTCGACCGGCGTGGCCGTTGTCTTGCCGAGGCCGATAGCTGCAGCCGCGGCGGCCGGCAAGGTGATCGACTTCTGGCTGCGCGAGACGATGATGCCGCCTTCGGACAGCTTCGTCTTGTCGTAATCCTGCCAGCTTGAGCGGGCGAGAGCGAACATACGCCGGCGCTCGGCCATCGAAGCGGCCATGTCGGGATCGGGATCGATGAAGATGTCGCGATGATCGAAGGCGGCGATCAGCCGGGTCTGCTCCGACAGCAGCATGCCGTTGCCGAACACGTCGCCCGACATATCGCCAACGCCGACGACGGTGAACGGCGTGGTTTGGATGTCGCGGTTCATCTCGCGGAAATGCCGCTTGACCGCTTCCCAGGCGCCCTTGGCGGTAATGCCCATCTTCTTGTGGTCGTAGCCGGCCGAACCGCCGCTGGCGAAAGCGTCGTCGAGCCAGAAGCCGTGCCTTTCGCTGATGGCGTTGGCGATGTCCGAGAAGGTCGCCGTGCCCTTGTCCGCGGCGACGACGAAATACGGATCATCCTGATCGCGCCGCACGACGCCGGCTGGCGGGACGACGCCGTCCAGCCCGATATTGTCGGTGATCGACAACAGGCTGGAAACGTAATTCTTGTAGGCGGCCGTGCCGGCCTCGAAAATTGCGTCGCGCCCGGCGCTCATCGGCAGCTTTTTCGGGTAGAAGCCGCCCTTGGCGCCAACCGGCACGATCACCGCATTCTTGACCTGCTGTGCCTTGACCAGGCCGAGCACCTCGGTGCGATAGTCCTGCGCACGGTCCGACCAGCGCAGGCCGCCGCGCGCGACCGGGCCGAAGCGCAGATGCACACCCTCGACCTCGGAGCCGTAGACGAAGATCTCTCGCCATGGCCGCGGCGCCGGCAGCCCGTCGACCGATTGCGAATCGAGCTTGATCGCCAGCGATTGGCCTTTCTGTTTCGTATCGGCAACGAAATGATTGGTGCGCAGCGAGGCTTCGATCAGGTTCAGATAACGGCGGATGATGGTGTCGTCGTCAATGTTGGGAACGTCTTCCAGCGCATCCGTGATCTTGGCTTTCAGATGTTTGGCCTGAACGACGCCTTCCGTCTCGGCCGTCGGGCTGAGGCGGGCGACAAACAGCGCATGCAGGCCGCGGGCGATCTCGGGATAACGTTTGAGCGCGGCGGCGATGAAATCCTGGCTCTGCGGGATGCCGGCCTGCTGCAGATAGCGGCCATAGGCGCGCAGGACAGTGATCTCGCCCGACCACAGGCCGGCGGTCTGGGCAAGGCCGTTATAGCCGTCATTGTCGACATCGCCGCGCCAGACGGAAAGGAACGCATCCTGGAACAGCGCGCCGCCATTGCCGAGGTCGATCGGCCTGCCGTAGCTGTTCTCGAGTTCCATGTCGTGGATGAAGACCATGCCAGGCTGATCACTATTGATCATGCCGGATTGAATGTCGCCGACCTCGAAAGTGCGCTCGCTGATGACGCGGAAACCGATGTTTTCCAGCACGGGCACGCGCCGCGACAGCGCCACCGGGCTGCCATGGTGATAGATCTTCAGCGCAGCCTGATGCGGCTTCTGGACGGTGTGACGGTAATAGTCGATGGCGATCGGATTTGACGTATCAAGCTTGGCGATGCGCCCGGCGTCGGCCAGCGCCACGGCCGGCGGAAAACTGTCGCGATAACTTTCCGAAAAACGCGAGGCGATGGCCGTGAGTCTCGCATCGGCGCCGGTCTCTGTCGCGGTCTCGCGCAGTGCATCGTCCCAGGTCCGTACGATGTCGCGGATCGCCGCCTCGATCGTCGCCTGCTCGACCTTCGGCGTCTTGCCGCCGGAGCGGCCGATGATGAAATGGACGCGCGCCAGCCCGCCTTCCGGGAAGGCCGGATAATAGGCCGACAGCCGGCCTTCGAAGACGGTCTTCAGATAGGTGCCGATCTTCTCGCGCACGACGCTGTCGTAGCGGTCGCGCGGCACGAAGACGAGCACGGAGACGAAGCGGTCGAACTGGTCGACACGCACCAATGCCCTGACGCGCGGTCGCTCGATCAAGCCCAGTATGGCTTCGGCATGCTTGCGCAGGATCGGCACCGGAACCTGGAACAGCTCGTCGCGCGGATAGCTCTCCAGCACGTTGATCAAAGCTTTGCCGGAATGGTCGCTTGGATTGAAGCCGGATTTGGCAATGACGGTTTCCGCCTTCGAGCGCAGGTAGGGGATTTTCATCACCGAGCGCGTATAGGCAGTCGAGGTGAACAGGCCGACGATACGGAGCTCGCCTGAAAGCACGCCTTTGCCGGTGTAGGTCTTGACGCCGATGTAGTCGAGGTAGATGCGGCGGTGCACCGATGACTTGGCGTTGGCCTTGGTGACGATCAGCGGTTCCGGCCCATGCAGGAAGGCACGGATTTCCGGCGTCGTGCTCACCGCTTCGGTGCCGCGCCTGAGCACCAGCACGTCGGGATCGGAAAGGATGCCGAGGCCGGGCTTTTCGGCGCGCTCGAGCATGCCGCTCGTCTCGCCGCCGGTGTAGTTGAATTCGCGCATGCCGAGAAAGGTGAAATTGTCGTCGCGCAGCCATTCGAGGAAGGCGATCGCTTCGGTGACATGGGCCTTGTCGAGCGGCACTGGCGAGTAGCGGAATTCCGAGATCGCCTGGTCGAGGCGGGCAAGCATCGGCTTCCAGTCGGTGACGGCGGCTCGCACCTGGCCGAGCAGCTTGGTCAGGCGTGCGGCCAGGCCTTCGGCCTGCTCGGCCGAAAGGCGGCCGATATGGACATGGATGACGCTCAGTCGGTCATGGCTGTGGTCGCCCTTGGCATAACCGCCATCGCCGAGGATTTCCTCGACGCCGTTCTTGCCGTGCCTGACGACTATGACCGGATGGGTAACCAGCAGCGGCTCGCCAGCGCTTTCTGTAATCTCGCCGAGGACGGAATCGAATAGGAACGGCATGTTGTCGTTGACGACGGTGATCACCGTCATCGGCCGGCCCTGGCGGACGACACCGGAATCGACGTCTATGGCAACGACGCAGTCGTCCTTCTTGTGCCTGGCCACTGCGCGGCCGGCGAGTTCGGCAGCGCGTTCGAGATCGATGACGTCATAGGCGGCGACATCTTCGGCCGGAGCTCGGGCCAGCAAGTAGTCGGCAAGCCTGCCGGGCTTTTCGCCACCCGCGGCTTCACCCCTCGTCACGCCGGCTTTTTTCAACCGGCTCGCTGACTTTACGCTGGCCATGAGTCCCTCCCGTCACATGTTTTTGCGGCTATGCTAACAGATGACGGGTATTTGGCGACAAAGGTTTGACGGCTTGCGACGAAATGTCGGAATTCACCGGCAGCCTGGCGAAAACGAGGAGAAATCCGCCATGACGGAGAAAATTACCGCGCTTGACCTGGCACCAGCGGAGCTGAGCGACGCGACCAAGGCCTATTTCGCCAAGTGCCGGGAGAAGCTCGGCCTCGTTCCCAATGTGCTGCTCGCCTATGCCTTCGACGAGAAGAAGCTGCGCGCTTTCACCGACATGTACAATGATTTGATGCTGGGTGAATCCGGCCTGTCGAAACTCGAGCGCGAGATGATCGCGGTGGCCGTCTCGTCGGTCAACCATTGCTACTATTGCCTGGTCGCGCATGGCGCGGCGGTGCGCCAGCTTTCCGGCGACCCGGCCTTCGGCGAGATGATGGTGATGAATTTTCGCGCCGCCGAGCTTTCGGACAGGCAACGCGCCATGCTCGAATTCGCGGTGAAGCTGACCGGGCAGCCGGCAAAGATCGTCGAAGCGGACCGGGCGGCGCTGCGGCAAGTCGGCTTTTCCGACCGCGACATCTGGGACGTCGCCTCGACCGCGGCGTTCTTCAACATGTCGAACCGGCTGGCATCGGCAATCGATATGCGGCCGAACGATGAATACCATGCGATGGCGCGATAGGGCACCGCCGTTGCGAGCCAACCGCACATTATATTAGCTACTTCGCATTCTCGTTGCTTGTTTGCCGGTTTGGTCCGATGATCGGCATGCGGCATGACCGCATGCCGGTTCGATGCCGCCGATCAAAGGAGGAGAACATGGCGAAATTTCTCTACGTCTATCACGGCTCGGGCAAGATGCCGACCGAGGAGGCCGAACGGAAGGCAGCGATGGATGCCTGGAACGGCTGGTACGGCAAGCTTGGCTCAGCGGTGGTCGACGGTGGCAATCCAGTCGGCATGTCGAAGACCCTGCTGCCCGGCGGCAAGGTCGAGAACAATGGCGGTAGCAATCCGACCGCCGGTTACACCATCATCGAAGCGAAAGACATCGACGATGCCGTCGGCAAAGCCAAGGATTGTCCTATCTTGACGGACCCGGGTTTCAGCGTCGAGATTGCGCCGATAATCGAAATGGGTTGACGCGCCGGCTCAGGACCGCGCCGCGATAGCCGCCGCAGCGCCGGCCATGGTTCCGGCGCTGACGCGGTTGGCGATCTTCATCGCCCGCTTGCTTTTGAGCAGCTTGCGCGCCTGTGATGCGGCGAGCACCCAGGTCAAATCGATAGCGACCAGGACAACGGCCATGGTCGCGGTCAGCTCGACCCAGCCGATCATGCTGACCGAACCGAGGTCGATGATGGTCGGCAGCAGCGCCAGATAGAACATCATGATCTTGGGGTTGCCGAGCGTCACCGCCATGCCGGCAAAGAACAGTCTGACGGGCGAATCTTCGCGCGGCAGCGCGCCTTCCTTGGTCTCGACCGGTGCCGTCCACATCTTCCAGGCAAGCCAGCCGAGATAGGCGACGCCGACCCACTTCACGACGACAAAGGCTAAATGGAACGTCTGCGCCACCACGGCGAGGCCAAACACCGCCAGGGACAGCCAGATCGCTTCGCCGATCCACATGGCAAGCAGGAACGGAAACACGTCGCGAAACCCTTTCGAGATGACCCGCGCCACAAGAGCGGCGATCGATGGGCCGGGCGAGCCGGCTGCAACTAGCAGGGCGCCGGCAAAAATCAGCAGCGACGTGAAATGCATAACGCGGTCTCGTTTGAAATGTTTGGGTCGTTCAACATAACCCAACTGTTCCGGCGACGGTAGCGTCTACCGAAAGAAGGCTTGTCGGCCAGGCACCTCACGGCTAGAGATGTCGTTCCGAAATCCTTTCCGAGCTTCACTTTGCCTACGTAACCGCCGGTCTCGTCAACTCCCCCAACACAGAGCAGGGCGTCGCAGTCGCGATGCCTGTTTTCACATCATGTGTTCCTCGGGTGGCGGTTCGAGACCGGTTTGGCACTGCTGAACCGCTGTCGCGCATAACCACCCGCGACACCTGATTTCCAACTACCGCAGTCTCTCGCCACGCCGTGCCCGCAAGGGTTCTCGATATCGCCGATCTGACGAACTTCCCGACGGGAAGGGCTTTTCGGCATGCCTTCGATACTGCGTATCCGCTGGGCGATCACACCCAAGACCGCACCTCGACCTCACCTCAACTGCAATCGCTGCGGCGGCCTGAAAGCCTATCGCTGCAGCGGCAAATTCCGGGTCAATGCCAACGGCAAGCGCATTCACGCCTGGTTGATCTACCGCTGCATCGACTGCGACAATTCCTGGAATTTCGGCATTCTGGAGCGCTGCAGCCGCCGCGATATCGAACCGGCAATATTGCAGGCGCTCGAAAGCAATGATCCGGTCCTGGCGCGGCGCCATGCTTTCGATGTTGCCGCATTGCGAAGCAGTATCGGGCGCGTCGAGGAGTTTCCCGAAGCCATCGTTCATAAGCAGGTGCTCGGGGACAGGCCGGAAAATACCAGCGCTCTCGAACTTCAGCTCTGGCTCGAAATGCCGACAACGCTGCGGCTCGACCGGTTGCTGGCCAGCGAACTCGGTGTCCCGCGATCGCGGCTACAGGTTTGGGAAGAGAAGCGATTGCAGGTGGTTGGTCCGGACGGGGCCAAAGCCTTGCGCCGGCCGGCGCGGGCGGGAACGGCGATCCGGATCCACCTGTCTGGCGAACCAGACCGGGACGAAATCATTTCGGCTGCAGGTGGATGAGGCGACGGCAAGGGCACCCGTAATCAGAGACAGTTACGGCCAGGGGTCAGTCGCCCTCTTTGGAGGCCGAGCCAATCAAACCCTTGGCCGTATCGAGATCGCTGTCGGCGACTTGCACATGGATCAAGCCAAGCCTGCCCGTGTCGAGAAGATAATTCGCGAGAGCATAAATTCCATAAGCGTCGAGCATCGACACGCAAACTTCGGCCTCGGGTCGATTGTCGTATATGACAGCCGTGACGAGTTTACCGCTCATTGCGCGGTATTGCCCTTTATGCCGCGCCGACCACTTTCGCCGACTTCTCAAAACGCTTGCGCTCGTTCGGATCGAGATAGAGCTTGCGCAGGCGGATGGTCTTCGGCGTCACTTCGACCAGCTCGTCGTCCTGGATCCAGGCCAGCGCGCGTTCCAGCGTCATGCGGATCGGCGGTGTCAGCTTCACCGCCTCGTCCTTGCCGGCGGCGCGGATGTTGGTCAGCTTCTTGCCCTTGAGCACGTTGACTTCGAGGTCGTTGTCCCTGGAATGGATGCCGATGATCATGCCCTGATAGACCTTGACGCCGGGGTCGATGACCATCGGGCCGCGGTCTTCCAGGTTCCACATGGCGTAGGCCACCGATTCACCCTGTTCGTTGGAGATCAGCACGCCGTTGGTACGGCCCGGCAGCTCACCCTTGTAAGGTTCATAGGCATGGAACAGCCGGTTCATCACAGCGGTGCCGCGCGTGTCGGTCAACAGTTCCGACTGGTAGCCGATCAACCCGCGCGTCGGTGCGTGAAAGACGATGCGCTGGCGATTGCCGCCCGAAGGGCGAAGCTCGACCATCTCGGCCTTGCGCTCCGACATCTTCTGCACGACGACGCCGGCATGCTCCTCGTCGACGTCGATGACGACTTCCTCGACCGGCTCCAGCAATTCTCCGCTGTCGCCCTTCTGCATGACGACGCGCGGCCGCGACACGGCGATCTCAAAACCTTCGCGGCGCATCGTCTCGATCAGCACGGCCAGCTGCAATTCGCCGCGGCCGGAAACGAAGAACGAATCCTTGTCAGGTGATTCCTCGATCTTCAGCGCGACATTGCCTTCTGCCTCGCGCAGCAGGCGGTCGCGGATGACGCGGCTGGTCACCTTGTCGCCTTCGGTACCGGCCAGCGGCGAATCGTTGACCAGGAAAGACATCGTCACGGTCGGCGGATCGATCGGCTGCGCGTGCAGCGGCTCGGTCACCGACAGGTCGCAGAACGTGTCGGCGACGGTGCCCTTCGACAGGCCGGCAATAGCGACGATGTCGCCCGCCTGCGCCTCGTCGATGGGCTGGCGCTCGAGCCCGCGGAAAGCAAGGATTTTCGAGATTCGGCCGGTTTCGACCTGGGTGCCGTCATGGTGCAGCACCTTGACCGCCTGGTTGGATTTCAGCGTGCCGGATTCGATACGGCCGGTGATGATGCGGCCGAGGAACGGATTGGCTTCCAGGATGGTGCCGATCATGCGGAACGGGCCGGGATGAACGGTCGGCGCCGGCACGTGCTTGATGACGAGGTCGAACAGCGGCGCCAGAGCCTGGTCCTTCGGACCTTCGGGGTTTTCCGAGACCCAGCCGTCGCGGCCTGAACCATAAAGGATAGGGAAGTCGAGCTGCTCGTCGGTGGCGTCAAGTGCTGCAAAAAGATCGAACACCTCGTTGACCACTTCGACGTGGCGGGCATCTGGCCGGTCGATCTTGTTGATGACGACGATCGGCTTCAGTCCAACCTTGAGTGCCTTGCCGACCACGAATTTGGTCTGCGGCATCGGCCCCTCGGCGGCGTCGACCAGCACGATGGCCGAATCCACCATCGACAGAATGCGCTCGACCTCGCCGCCGAAGTCGGCGTGGCCGGGCGTGTCGACGATGTTGATGCGGGTGTCCTTCCAGTCGACCGAGGTCGCCTTGGCCAGGATGGTGATGCCGCGTTCCTTTTCGAGGTCGTTCGAATCCATGGCGCGCTCGGCGACGCGCTGGTTGTCGCGGAACGAGCCGGACTGTTTCAGAAGCTGGTCGACGAGGGTGGTTTTTCCATGGTCGACGTGCGCGATGATCGCGATATTGCGGATTTTCATGTTTCGGTCTCGGGAGCGTTGCAGGCAGCAGGCCAAAAGGCGCTGCCTCTTTCGGTTGGGCGGCTCATACAGGGTTTTTCGCAATTGCGAAAGAGGAGGCGAGCCACCAAATAAAGTCACCAAATCTTAAATGTCTTGGTGTGAAGTGGAATTATTAACCAAGGCGGAACCTTTCATGGTCCGGACAGTTCGAATTTCATGATCGAGATAGGCATCAAACTCCGGCCGATTTTGGCATGTACCGCGCTCGCCGTCCTCCTCGCGGCCGGCGCGGCGCAGTCGGCGGCGTCGTTCAAGGAGACGCGGTCTGCTTTGCCGTCCGACAAGCCGTCGGCGGAGCAGCTTTTTGCCGATGCTCCCGATGGCGTCGATCCGGTGGTGACCGGGCCGGTCAGCGCCGCCTTCAAGCAGCGGCAGCAAAATGCCGGATGCGACAGCGCCGTCTGGCCCAACATTCCCGTCGTCTGCTATCCCGATTGATATACGTCCTACCCTCGGGCTGGCCCGAGGGTAGTGACGCCGTCGCTCACGCCGACCGCACCGGATCGAGCGTGACCTTGTAGAGTTCGCTGTCGTCGCGATCCATCAGCCGCACCGTCAACTGCTCGGTGGCGCCATCGATTTCGACGAGCCCGAAGAACTGCAGGCCGGCCGAAGGCGGCAGGTTTTGACCCTGTTCGGCAGTTGGTGCCTTTATGAACTTCAGCTCCGGGCCGAATGTCATATCGAAACCATTAGGCCCGAACGTGCCGGAATGGATCGGACCCGAAACGAATTCCCAAAACGGATTGAAGTCCTGGAACTGCGCCTTGTCCGGATTGTAGTAATGCGCGGCTGTGTAATGCACGTCTGCGGTCAGCCAGACAGTGTTGCTGATACCCGCATTCTTTATGTAGCGAAGAAGGTCGGCAATTTCCAGCTCACGCCCTTTGGCCGGGCCATTGTCGCCATTGCTGACCGCCTCGGCCCCTACCTTCTTGGTGCCGTCGTTCCAGACGACGAGGCCGAGCGGCATGTCGGCGGCGATGATTTTCCAGGTTGCGTTGGAATTCGCCAGTTCACGCTTCAGCCACTTGATCTGCTGTTCACCGAGGATGCGCGATTGCGGCGTCATCGTCTCCTGCATATCCGAACCGTTGGGGCCGCGGTAGGAACGCATGTCGAGGAAGAACACGTCGAGCAGCGGACCATAGGCGATCTTGCGGTAGACGCGGCCGGGCTCCGACGGCTCGTAACGGATCGTCGTCATTTCGTGGAAGGCGCGCGCCGCACGTGCCGCCAGCACATGGATGGATTTTTCAGTGTAGCGATCGTCGGCGCTCAGGTCCTTCGAGTCCGACCAGTTGTTCAGCACCTCGTGGTCATCCCACTGATAGAAGGTCGGACAGATGGCGCTGAGCGCCAGCACATGCCTGTCCATCATGTTGTATTTCCACTGCGCCCGGTATTCGTCCAACGTCTCGGCAACCCTGCGCTTCTCGTCGATCAGCACTTTGTTTTTCCACTTGCCGCCGTTGGGCAGGTCGACCTCGTCCTTCATCGCACCATCGGCATAGATCGTATCGCCCGAATGCAGGAAGAAGTCGGGCGTGTGCTTGGCAATGGTGGCGTAGGTCTTCATGCCGGTCTCGTCGATGCCCCAGCCTTGGCCGGCGGTGTCGCCCGACCAGGCAAAGCGAATGTCGCGCTTCGAGGCAGGTGCCGTGCGGAAGCGGCCGACGACCGGCTCGGAAACGGCGTTGATGTCGGCAAGATCGGCCGCGACCATGCGGTAGAAGATGTCCTGGTCGGAGGCGAGATCGGTAAGCAGCCGCTTCACCGTATAATCGCTGGCCGGCGAGGTATCGAGCGGCGCCAGGCGGACGGCATTGGTGAAGCTTTCGGTCGACGACACCTCGAACATGACGCGCGACGGCCGGTCGGTGCGTGTCCAGACCATGCCGCTGGTGGCATCGACGTCGCCGGATTGGATGCCATGGGTGAACGCCGGGCGCTGATTGGCGCGCGAGTAATAGGGAAGGGCGAGGCCCGAGGCGCCGACCAGGCCAACGGCGCTGGCCGACGTGACGAAAGCGCGCCGCGTCATCGAAATCTTGTTCATGGCTGTCTCCTGGATGGCATTGAACGTCGCCGCCAAGCTCCAGCTTCAATGTTTCAGGCACATTTCGAAACGATGAAGGTTTGATAACAGTGAACAGGCTGGCGAATCTCCCTCGTTGAGGGGGAGATGTCGCCGAAGGCGACAGAAGGGGGTCGTCTCGCGCGGAGCGCCGGCCTCCTGCATCGGCGATAAGGGGCCGAGCCCAGTCGGACCGACCCCCTCTGGCCGCTTCGCGGCCATCTCCCCCTCAAGGGGGGAGATTAGCACGGCCGATTGCGCCCTATGCCGCCTGCGGTTCCGGATCAAACGCCGGGCGGGTGGTATTGATCAGCAGCGAGATGCAGGCGGCGGCTATTGCCGTCATACCGGCGATCAGGAAGGCAAGCTCGTAATTGCCTTGCAGCTCGCGCATGGTGCCGCCGAAGAAGGCCGCTGTCGCGGCGCCAACCTGATGGCCGGCGACGATCCAGCCGAAGACGATCGGTCCGCTGCGGTCGCCGAACGCCTCGTTGGAAAGCCTGAGCGTCGGCGGCACCGTGGCGATCCAGTCCAGTCCGTAAAACACGGCGAAGATGATCAGGCTGGTTGCCGAAAAGCCGGAATAGGGCAGATAGATCAGCGACAGGCCGCGAATACAGTAATAGACGCCGAGCAGCTTGCGCGGGTCGAAACGGTCGGTGAGCCAGCCCGACAGCGTCGTGCCGATAAGATCGAAGATGCCCATCATCGACAGCAGGCCGGCGGCTTGCACTTCGCCTATGCCCATGTCGCCGCAAAAGGCGATCAGGTGCGTGCCGACCAACCCGTTGGTGGTGAAGCCGCAGACGAAGAAAGTGGCGAACAGATACCAGAAGACGCGCGTGCCGGCGGCGCGGCGCAGCGTGCTCATCGTATGCGCGAGGAAATTGCCTTGCGCGGCAGGTGGTGACGGCGGCACGTCGTCGAGCTCGGCGCCATAGCGCACCATGCCGATGGAGGCCGGCCGCTCCGGCACCAGCAGCCAGACCAGCGGCAGCAGGCAGGCGGTGGCAACCGAGACCGCGATGACAACCGGCCTCCAGCCGCCCGACTGGGCGAGCGAGGCGAGCAGCGGCAGGAAGACCAGCAGCCCGGTGGCACTGGACGCCGACATCAGTCCCATCACCAAGCCGCGATTGGTCTTGAACCAGCGGTTGACGATGGTCGCGCCGAGCACGGTGGCGACGGCGCCCGAGCTGACGCCGGAAAACACGCCCCAGGTGAGGAGCAGATGCCACGGTTTGGTCATCAACAGGCTGAGCGCGGTCGATCCCGACATCAACAGCAGCGCGGCAAGCAAGGTGCGGCGCAGCCCGATCCGCTCCATCAACGCCGCGGCAAACGGCCCGGTCAGGCCATAGAGGAAGATGCCGGTGGCCGCCGCCAGCGACACCACGTCGCGCCGCCAGCCGAAACTGTTCTCCAGCGGCAGCATCATGACTGCCGGCGCCGAACGCAGGCCCGCTGCGATCAGCAGGCAGAGGAAGATGACGGCGACCACGACGAAAGCGTAGCGCTGGCCAAACGGGCGGGATTGAGTTATCATGTTACTGACCGGTACGTTGCAGGAGCGCGAAACATACGTACCGACCGGTAACATTGTCAACCAGCTAATCGGCAGACCAGGCATGAAAAGCATTGAACCAACGATCAAGGCCAATGACGCACCGCCGCCTCGCGCCGCCGAACGGATTCTCCAGGTGGCGCGCGATCTGTTCTACCGGCAAGGCATCAGGGCGATCGGCGTCGACGAGATCGTGCGGCGTGCCGGCGTCACCAAGCCCAGCCTCTACCGCAGCTTTCCGTCCAAGGACGAGCTGGCCGCATCCTACCTTCGGCACTATGACCTCGAATTCTGGGAGCGCTTCGACGAGGCGGTGAATGCCCATCCGGGCGATCCGCGCGCGCAGATCGTCGCCTTCCTGACGCGTGTCGGCAAGCGTACGCAAAGGCCCGATTATCGTGGCTGCGGCATGACCAATGCCGCGGTCGAATATCCCGAACATGGCCATCCGGCCCGCGTCGTGAGCGAGGCCAACAAGCAGGAATTGCGCCGCCGCCTGCGTGCCATGGCGGCGGCGATGGGCGCCGGCGACGCCGAGACGCTGGGCGACGGGCTGCTGCTGCTGATCGAGGGCGCCTATATTAGCGGTCAGTTGTTCGGTGCCGGCGGACCGGCGCAGTCAGTGGCCCGCAACGCCGATCTTCTCATAGAGGCAAGCTTGAAGAAATAGTGGTCCGTTTTACCAGACCACTGTGCGCAGCCTGACTTCCTCTAGGCTGCTGCTAAATTTGACGGTACGCTGCGCCCCCCGAACTGAGTTGTTCCGCCATGCGCGCTCTCTTGATCCCGCTTGCCCTCGCCGGTTTCTGCCAGGCGGCCCGGGCCGGCGACATATCCAGCGTCTATACCGATCTCGATTGGGAGAAGGACTGCGTCACCTATGCCCAAGCGGAGGAAGGCGACGGCGACTGGGCCGATCTCGCCTGTTCGGGCTACCGCGGCTACCCGGTGCTGGTTTCCTACGACGACGCGCGGGAATCGCTGTTCTACGGCTTTCCACCTGGCGATATGACCACGGTCTGGGAAAGCTTTTCCGGCCTCAATTCGGCTGGACCCAAGGTCGAGTGGCGGATCGAAACCAACGGCAAAACTGCCATTCCCTTCGCCGTCATTCATCGTCGCTCGATCAGCGATACCGAGGGCGAGAACAAGTCGACGGAAGTGCTGATCGTCGCCAAGGTTGCCCAGCCTGACGCCCACGAAGGTTGCACGATCGGCCTTGTGCTCGCCACCGGCAATCCCGCCGCCAACGATCAGGCGCGCAAGCTTGCCGACGAGAAGGCACGCACCTTCGCCTGCGGCAAGGACAGGCGTGAGGTGCTTGGCGACGCGCCCGCTTTCGGCCGCGTCGACAACTGATTATTTGCGCCCGATAATTACTTGCGCCTGGCCCGCTCGATTGCCTCGACGATCATCTTCTTGGCATAGGCCGCATCGTACCAGCCTTCGATCTTGACCCATTTGCCGGGTTCGAGATCCTTGTAGTGCTCGAAAAAGTGCTGCACTTGCTGGCGGGTGATGTCGGGCAATTGCGTGTATTCGTGGACGTCCTCGTAGCGCAAGGTCAGCTTGGGCGAAGGCACCGCGATCACCTTCTCGTCCTGGCCGGCATTGTCCTCCATCACCAGCACGCCGATCGGCCGCACATTGATGACGCAGCCTGGCACCAGCGCGCGCGTGTTGCAGACCAATACGTCGATCGGGTCACCGTCGCCCGACAGCGTATGCGGTACGAAACCGTAATTGCCGGGATAGCGCATCGAAGTGTGAAGGAAGCGGTCGACGAACAGCGTGCCAGCCTCCTTGTCCATCTCGTACTTGATCGGCTCGCCGCCAATCGGCACCTCGATAATGACGTTGACGTCCTCGGGCGGGTTCTTTCCGCTGGCAATCGCTTCGATACGCATCGCTTTATCCCTCTCTCGATTGGAGATCGATAGCGGGCGACGGCGAATGGTGCAATGCGGCGAATGGTACGGGGAGATCGTCCGAACCGAAAACCGGCCGGATCATGCGCTGGCCGTCATTCCCAGACGAAAGCGACCTTCTTCAGCGCCTTCTGCTCGAATATCTCGACGCCTTCGGCAACATCGCGGCCACCGGCGCCGGCATAAAAGGCAAGTGCGTTCTGATTGTCTTCCAGCGCCCAGACCACCATGCCTTTCAGGCCATGGTCGGCCAGCCGTGCCCGCGCGGCCGAGAACAGCCGGCTGCCGAGCCCGATGCCTTGATATTCCGGCCGCAGGTAAAGTTCGTAGATCTCGCCCTGCTGCCTGAGTTCGCGGGCGCGGTTCTTGCCGATCGTCGCATAGCCGGCAATTTTGCCGCCGATTTCGACGACCAGGACGGTGGCAGCGCGGCGAATGGCATTCGCCCACCAGTCGGCGCCGCGGCGGTTGATCATCGATGTCAGCGTGCGGTGCGGGATGATGCCCGAATAGGCGCCGCGCCAGGCCTCGAGATGCACGTCGGCGATGGCGGCTGCATCGCGCGGTTCGGCTTTCCTGATGTCGATGCTCAGCGTATTCATGATTGGTTAACCATAAACCCGCTGCGCCCGATTGCAAGAGTCCGGTCAACCGCCGCGATGCTTTCACACAGCCGGACGGTGCGTCCTTGAGACGCTGCGAAACCGCTTTTGGCGAGATCAAATCTCGACCAGATGGTCGTCCAGTTCGTTGCTGTCGCCGGTCGAGACCGGAAAATGCTCGGCCAGTACCGCACCGACTGCTTGGATCGCCTTGACGAACCCCTCGGCAAGCCGATCGTCGCCGGCATGCGCCGTAAGGTCGCGGACGACACCGTCCCAGACATGCTGGCCGACACGAGAATCGATCCCGCTGTCGGCGACCACCTCGGCGTAGCGCTCGGCAATCGAGACGAACACCAGCACGCCAGTGCGCGCCGTGGTGCGGTGGACGTTGCGGGCGAGGAACTGCTTCATCGCATTGGCGTGGGCGGCCTGGTAGCGCAGCCGCCTCGGCACCAAATGGATGCGCAATGCCGGCAATGCCCACAACAGGATGAGCACACTGGCAAGCGCCAGAAGCTCGGCGATGACGAAATGCGGCAAGCGGATCGACAGCCACCAGGCTTCCAGCCCATAACCGACGGCGAGGCTGACGACGAGCATGCCGAGCATCGCCATGAAAGCGGCCGGGAAGAAATAGCTGTCGCTGGCATGCGCCACGACGCAGTAGATCTCGCCGTCGGTCTTTGATTCGGCAGCGCGGATCGCACCGGCGATGCGCTCATGATCCTCGGGGCTGATCGGTCGTGTTGCCATGATTGATGTCTCACCAGCTTCCTGAAGAACCGCCGCCGCCGGACGAACCGCCGCCGCCGGAAAACCCGCCACCGCTTGAACTCGACGACCATCCCCCGCCGGAACCTCCCGACCAGCCGCCGGACGACCGCCGGTTTGGCTCGAAGGTCATGCCCAGCCAGCGATAGCGGCCGGGACCGATCTTCTGGCCGAAGATCGGCGGCAGGATGGAGGCTGCGAGGCCGCCGAAAAAGATGATTGCCCAGATGGCTATGAAGATCGTGAAGAACAGATCGTCGCTGTTGAACGGCGGCTGCTGGTTGCGTTCGCCGCGCGCCTCCAGTTCTTCGGGATTGCCTTCCAGCACCATGATCATGTCGTCGACGGCCTTGCTGATGCCGCCTGAGAAATCGCCGGCACGGAAGGCCGGCACCATGTCGTTTTCGATGATCAGCTTGGTGTGCAGGTCGGTCAGCGTGCCTTCCAGCCCATAGCCGACTTCGATGCGCATCTTGCGGTCGTTCGGCGCCACCAGAAGCAGGACGCCGTTGTTCTCCTTCGCCTGGCCCAGTTTCCAGGCGCGGAACAGCCGGTTGGCGTAAGGCTCGATCTCCTCGCCGTCGAGGCTGGGGATGGTCGCGACGACGATCTGGTCGGACCCTTTCGTCTCGAACTCGGCAAGCTTCTGCGTCAGCGCCGCCTCGGTCGTGGCATCGATGATGCCGGCATTGTCGACGACCCGTCCGGTCAGCGCCGGCAGTGCGGCGGCAAGGGCGGTGAGCGGGAGGAGGAGAAGGCTTTGGAAGACGAGCAGGAAGGCCAGGCTGGCGTTCTGTCGCGCCCCCCTCTGTCCTGCCGGACATCTCCCCCTCAAGGGGGGAGATCGGCTGTCACAGCTGTTTTCGCCAATCTCCAACGATGCAGGATGGGCGGTGAAGCCAAAGCTGCCAATCTCCCCCCTTAAGGGGGAGATGCCCGGTAGGGCAGAGGGGGGCGCTACGGAGTGCAAGGCCAATAGGGACCACGCTCACCGGCTGTTCTTCACCCGCCTTGCGTGGTGTTGGTGCCGAAATCGACCTTCGGCGGCTGCATCTTATCCTCCTCGATGGTGAAATTCGCAAACGGCTGGTTGCCGCGGAACCACAAGGTCGCCCAGATCACCGACGGGAAGGTCCTCAGCGTCAGATTGTACTCTCTCACTGCCTGGATATAGTCGCGGCGGGCGACCGTGATCCGGTTCTCGGTGCCTTCGAGTTGTGCTTGCAGCGCCAGAAAGTTCTGGTTGGCCTTGAGATCGGGATAGTTCTCCACCACCGCCAGCAGGCGCGACAGCGCGCTGGTCAGGCCGGCCTGGCTGTCCTGGAATTTCTTGAAGGCTTCCGGATTGTTCAGCGTTTCCGGCGTCACGGTCACCTGCGTCGCCTTGGCGCGCGCTTCGACCACGGCATCGAGCGTGTCCTTCTCGTGCGCCGCGTAGCCCTTGACCGTGTTGACCAGATTGGGGATGAGATCGGCGCGGCGCTGGTATTGATTCAACACCTCGCTCCATGCGGCCTTGGCGTTTTCCTCAGCTGTTGGAACGGTGTTGTAGCCGCAGCCGGCAAGCAGCGGCAGCATGACGGCCATAACCAGGAACGCAGCTAAATTACGGAATATTGGCGGCGAAGAAAGGCGCTGGGCAAGCATGATAAGTCCCCTCGATAGCATTGGCAGGCGAAGCATTAGCACAATCCTTGCGTAAGAAAATGACTTCGGCCGAGAAGTGTTACTGGTTTCTGCCATTCGCCGTCGGGCCCTGTGACAGACGAGGCGAACGGGTTAAGCTCGGCATAAAACGGGACATCACCATGGCGAAACGCCACGACAGCGACGCGGAATCACGCCGCATCATCGAACGGGTGGCGCGCGAGACCGACCCGGGGGGCACCTCGTTCCTTGCACGAACCACTAAAGGCGCGCGCGACCACGTCACCGCGGCCGATGCCGACCGGTCGGACCCGATCGAATATTGGGGCACCCGCATCGGTCGGGCAGCGGGCTTGCTTATTGCCATCGGCCTGTTGATCTGGCTCGTGCTTTTCGTCACCAGGGGCAGTTAGGAAAATCAATGAGTGCCGAAAAAACCGACGCGCCGCGCGCGGTCATCGTCGTCTCCAGCCATGTCGCCCGTGGCTCGGTCGGCAACCGTGCCGCTGTCTTTGCGCTGGAGACGCTCGGCTTTCCGGTTTGGGCGGTACCGACCGTCATCCTGCCCTGGCATCCGGGCCATGGCCGGGCCACCCGCATCGTGCCGCCGCTGGACCAGTTCAAGGCGCTGATGGCCGACCTCGAGCGCGCGCCGTGGCTGGGCGAGGTCGGCGCCGTGCTGTCCGGCTATCTCGGCGAGGCTGGCCAGGCCGAAGCCGTCGCTTCGCTGGTCGGCGCAGTGAAGGCGAAGACGCCGGACGCCCTCTATATCTGCGATCCGGTGATGGGCGATTCGGGCGGGCTCTACGTACCTGAGCCGACCGCAATCGCCATGCGAGACCGGCTGATGCCGATCGCCGATATCGCCACGCCCAACCGCTACGAGCTGGAATGGATGGCCGGAGCGCCGCTGCCCGACTTGAAATCGGCAATGGCTGCAGCCCTGCAGGCCGGCCCACCGGCCATGCTGGTCACATCGGCGCCGGCGATGATGGCCGGCGGCACCGGCAATTTACTGCTCGCCGGCAGAGAGGCACTGCTTGCCGAACATCGCCTGATCGAGAAGCCGCCGAATGGGCTCGGCGACCTGACGGCGGCCGTCTACCTGGCGCGGATCCTGTCCGGCCAGCCGGCCGCCAAGGCGCTGCAATCGACCACGGCGGCGGTCTACGAGATCCTGGCGCGGACCGCCAAGCGCGGCGGCGACGAGTTGCAGCTCGAGACCGATGCCCAGAGCCTATCGCACCCAATGGCGATGGTGCAGCTTCGCCATCTGCTGCATCCGGAACGGGACCGCCGGGCGTGACGCAGGCCGAAGACGCCGTGCCCCAGGATGATGCGCCCTGGGGTGTTGTGCTTGTCGGCGTCGACGGTTGCAAGGCCGGCTGGATAGCCGTCCGCCGCGATCCCGGTGCGGCACCGTCGACAGCCGTTTTCCCAAGCTTCGCGGCGTTGCTCGACCGACTGCCCGCCGACTCGTTGGTAGCGGTCGATATGCCAATCGGCCTGCCCGATTTCTCGCAAAGAGGCGGTCGCGGCCCGGAGGCGCTGGTGCGGCCGCTGCTCGGGGCCCGGCAGTCCAGTGTCTTTGCCATCCCCTCCCGCGCCGCGCTCTACGCGGAGATCGAAGCCTTCACCACTGTCGACGCCTGGTACGCCGCACATCGCAAGGCAAGTGAGATAGCCAGGACGACCTCAGATCCGCCGCGCGGTGTCTCGATCCAGGCCTTCGGCATCTTCGCCAAGATCCGTGAGATCGATTCGCTGCTGATCGCGCGCCCCGAACTACGCAGCCGCGTGTTCGAATCGCATCCGGAAGTTGCCTTCTGCAAACTGAACGGCGACCGGGCGATGCGCCTGCCGAAGAAGATCAGGGGCAACATCAATCCGGCCGGCATGGCCGAACGCAAGGCGCTGCTTGCCCGGCATGGTTATAGCCAGGATTTTCTCGACCAGACGCCGCCGCGCGGCGCGGCCGCCGACGATTTCCTCGATGCTGCGGCGATGATGGTGGTTGCCGGACGCATCGTCAGAGGCGAGGCAATGCCGTTTCCGGATCCGCCGCTCGCCGATCGTTTCGGCATTCCGGTCGCCATTTGGGCCTGAGGACCGGGGGCGTCAGGAGCGTGATCTGAGCGCCTCGTTGAGTGCCCACATATCCTTCTCCTCGGGCGCGGTCTCCAATCCGAGCACGGGAACTTGCTTACGCAAATGGTCGTGGTGGGTGCGCACGCCATATTCGAGATCGGAGAGGTAAAAACCTCCGAAGGCTTCGGACAGCATGGATTCGTTGGACCATATCGAAAGCTGTACATCCTCGGCCAGCGTGTCGCGGTCGATGCGGTAGGATAGGTAGCGGGCTGCCGCCTGTTCCCTGGTCTCGTCGCGATAGCGGTAGATGGCGCCGCGCAGCAGCGTCTCACCCGTCGACAGCGGAAATTCCTGATAGAACTGCACCGATTCCGGCATGATCGACAGCACGTTGTTCGGGAAGATGCCGTAGTAGATCCAGGCCTTACGCAGGTGTTCCGGCAGGTGCTTCGCCTCGGGTGCGAGCTTGATGTACTGCGCGACGCTCCAGCGCCGTCCGGCATGCGGATTGTAGGTGGCGAACGAGCGCGACACGCCGTTGACGAACGGCTCGTCGAAATAGGTCGCACCGTAAAGGTCCTGCAGCGCCGGATGCGCCATGGCGACGTGGTAGCCTTCATTGTCGACATCGCGCACCGATTTCCAGTTGACCGGCGTCTTTTGGGTCCAGATGCCCCAGGACGGCACCATCTCGGCGACGCCGTAATGGGCAATCTCGGCTTCGATCGGCTTCAACAGCTCGGCCACCGATGGCTGCGGCCCACCCTTGCGGAAACGGATGAAGATGAAGCCCATCCAGATTTCGAGCTCGAGCGGCATCAGGCCGAATTCAGTCTTGTCGAGGTCGGGGAAGGTGCGGGGGCGGGCAGCACCGCGCAGCGTGCCGTCGAGATTGTAGACCCAGCCATGAAAGGGGCAGACCAGCGAATTCTTGCAAGTGCCCTGGCTGTCGGCAACGACGCGACTGCCGCGGTGGCGGCACATATTGTTGAAGGCGCGTACAACGCCATCCTTGCCGCGCACGATCAGCGCCCGCTCGCCGACCACATCCATCGTCAGATAGTCGCCGGCGTTCGGCACGTCGCAGACATGGCCGGCGATCTGCCAATGGTTGCGGAAGACGTGCTCTTTCTCGAGTTCGAGCAAGGCGTCGGAATGATAGCTCCAGCCCGGCAGCCCCCGCCGATCCCAATCGTTGGGGGTTGCCACGTCACGCAGATGCGGGTTCATAAAAGGCTCTTTATTTATTGAATACTCGTTCAATAAAAGCATATTTTCCGTTGAAATGCAATGGCTTGGGAAAATGGGGCGAATTCTTGACGGGAAATCGAGCGGGATTCGAGAGCCCAGTCCGAACGATCGAAGTCGAGAAAATCCCGGGAATTCCAGACGTTAATCCCCTTACACTTGTTGACCGCCCGACGCTCTGTGGGCCTGGAAAAGCGACGTGGATCTGGTGCCGTGGGTAGCGGAAAACGAGCACAGAATGCCACCGGTGCTGCCAGCTACGCCGGATCGGTTTGCCCAGGAATGGCCGCGGGCTTGGTTTCATGCCGGTTACACAGTCGTTAATCCATCATCGTTGGCCGGTTACAAGGTGCGATTAAGTTCGTTTCAACAGGGAAAAGAAGAAGACCGAAGGAAACGACGATGCGTACGAAAATCCAGATCACCGATACCGACCTTCGCCAGCAGGGTCCCCAGCGTAACGACCGGCGCCCGAAGCTGGCGCTGCGCCAGCGCGCCAGTGATCATCCGATGGCGATGTTCATGCTGCTGGCGGCTGCCGCATTTGCCGGCATGGCGTTGACGCCGACCATCGGTCCGGCCTTCGCCTCACTGAACCCGCCGGCCAACCTCATCGATGGCGCGACAACCACCACCAAGACGGCGCGCCTGCCGATGCCGGAGATCGATTTTGCCTGCAAGGGGCAGGCCTGGGGCGCCGAGAGCCTGGATTGCCTGCGCGTCATCGCTGCGCAGTCGGGCAAGGCACGGCCGGTCCGCATGATCGCCAATGCCGCCCCGCTGGCCGATACGCCGAACGTTTTTTGATTTTTTTGCGAGCGCCCTCCAGCACTCCAGTCAGGCTCCCGCCGCAATGTCGGCCGGGAGCCTTTTTCTTCCGGGACGAGATCGCGGAGTCTAGCCGCCCAGAGCCGCCTGCTCGGCAATGGCCGAGAGCACACCGCGCACATCCAGCGTGCTGAACGGTTTTTCGAGGATCGGCGGTCGCTGCTGCGCCGGCAGCGCTTCGATCTCGCCTTTCGCGCCGATCAGATCGCCGGTGACAAGCACGAAGCGCCGCGCCACACCCGGCATTTCGGCGAGTAGCTCGCGATAGGCGGCTATGCCGCTGGTGCCGGGCATGCGCAAATCGGAAAACACGATGTCCGGCGGCACATGGCCGCTCAGCGTCGCGGCGGCCGAGACCCAGGCCGGCACGACCCGCGACTTGATGCCCATCAGCTCCAGAATATCGGACAGCGACGCGGCGACATCCGGCTCATCGTCTATGATCAGCGCGTGACGCAAGCCGCTCGACCGCGACGGAGCTTCGCCGGCGGCGGCCGCGCCGGCAGCGATCGCCGGCAGCTGCACGATAAAACGCACACCTCTCGGCGAAACCTCCTCGAACCAGATATTGCCATTGTGCCGCTCGATGATCGATTTCGAGATCGACAGGCCGATGCCGGTACCGACACCGACCGGCTTGGTGGTGAAATAGGATTCGAATATGCGTGAGCGTATCGCTTCCGGCACGCCTGGCCCGTTGTCCTCGACCGAGAATCCGGGATTGCCGCGGTCGCTGCGAAACGTCCGGACCTTGATCCGGCGGTCGCCGGCAACGCCGGCCAAGGCGTGCTGGCTGTTGATGAGGAAGTTGGCGGCCACCTGCGTCACGTGGTCGGCATCGGCCATGGCCAGCAACGGGCCGCTGGCGAAATCGGTGTCGATGATGATGCCGCTCGACCGTGCGCCATAGGCGGTTACTTCGAGTGCGGCGCGGATCACCTGGTTGAGGTCGGTTTCGGCCTGTGCGGCCGGGTGCAGGCGGACCATCGACAGGAAGCTCTTGACGATACGGCCGCAGCGCTCGGCAGCGGCACGCACCTTTTCGGCGCGCACCTTGGTCTGGGGATCGGCGGCGAATTCGTGCAGCAGCGTCGACTGGGCGACAACCACGGCCAGCGGATTGTTGAGCTCGTGCGAAACGCCGGCAAGCAGCGAGCCCATTGCCGCCATCTTCTCGTTCTGGTGCAGTTTTTCGCGCTGGCGGTTGATTTCCTCCTCGGCCCGCAACTTGTCGCGCAGGTCGCGGATGGAGCCGAAGATCAGCTGGCGATCGGCGACCCGCATCTCGGTTGCCGTCAGCTCGATCGGAAAAACCTCGCCGGCGGCATTCTGGGTGACCGTTTCAAGCCGTTGGCCGACCATCGGCGCGCCGCGGCCCGACATGTATTCGGCACCCGACGCATAGCCCTTGCGGTAATATTCCGGCACGACCGTATCGAGCAGGTCCTTGCCGAGGATATCGCTGCGCCGATAGCCGAACATCTTCTCGGCGGCCGGATTGAATTCGATGATCGAGCCGGTCTCGTCGATGACGATGATGGCGTCGAGAGAGGCCTGCAGCATGGTGCGGCGAATGACGTCGCTAGCATGCGCGTCGGAGGGCGACCGTTCGATGGCATCGCCGATGGCGAGTGCCACCATGTGCAGCGCCGCCTCTTCCTGGTCGGTCCATTCGCGTTCGTGGATGCAGTCGTTGACCGCCAGCGTGCCCCACAAATTGCCGTGCGAAAAGACCGACACCGACAGGAACGACTTGATGTTCTGCTTTTCGAAATCGGTCCGCAGAAAGCCTTCGAGATCGCGTGTGTGCCCGGCGAAGATCTTGCCTTGACGCTCGTCCTCCGCCAGCCGTTCCAGCAATGGGTCCGAATCGACGACCGACTGCATGATGACGGTCGGTGACGCCAGTTCGCCGCCAAACCGGGGAGCGATCCAATAAGCGGCGACCGACTGGGCGAAGCCCTGGCCGGGCAGTTCGCGCAGGCGAAACAGGATGCCGCGGTGACAATCCATGGCTTCGCAAAGCGTCTGGAGAATACCCTCCATTTCGCGTTGCCAGTCGCCGGCTTCGCGCAGTCGGCGAACCACATGCACGGCCGCCATCGCCGCGCCCTGCCTGGCGCCCTGCATGTCCGCGCGTGTTGTTTCAGCCGTCATGGTCAGACGTCATTTCCTGGCCGTGGCTTGCTCAAGCCGCCGGGCCTTAGTTGTTTTCCCCGACCGGCAGCGAGAAGATATAGCCTTCGCCGCGCACCGTGCGCAGGAATTTCGGATTGGCCGGATCTGCCTCGATCTTCTTTCTCAACCGCATGATGCGGATGTCGACGGCGCGGGACGACTCCGGGTCCTCGACGAAACCGATCGCCTCGGAGATCGCCGCCCGCGTCAACAGCCGGTTGGCGCGCGTCAGGAACACCTCCAGCACGTCGAACTCGCTCTTGGCCATGTCGATGACCGCGCCGTTGGCGCCGGTGACGAGCCTGCCGTCGAGATCGGCGTGAAAGGGTCCGAAGCTCACGGACCGGCGGCCGCCGGATGTTTCAGCCTTGGCCTTTTGTGGCTCGGTCGGCTCCGGAACGCGGCGCAGCACGCTGCGCACCCTGGCCAGCACTTCGCGCAATTCGTAAGGCTTGACAATGTAGTCGTCAGCGCCGAGCTCCAGTCCGACGATGCGGTCCAGCGCGGTACCGGCCGCCGTCGCATAGATGATGCCGATCGGCATTTTCGACCGCATCCAGCGGCCGAGCGACAGGCCGTCCTCGCCCGGCATGGCGATGTCGAGAATGGCCAGATGGAAGGACTGGGTTTCCAAAAGGTCGCGCGCCGCCGCCGCACTTTCGGCCGTGGCCACATCATAGCCGCTGGCGCCGAGATACTCGGCGACCGCATCCCTCAGGTCGGGCTCGTCCTCGACAATAACAATTCGTGCCCGCACGATGCTTTCGCTCCCGCTTTCAGCGGAAAGTAGATTGGGTATAAACATGATGTCCAGCACTCTTCTTGGGTTGCCGTATGCGGGGTAGAAAAACATGGCTGCACGATCCGTTATCGCGCTTGTTTCCGTCGCTGAAGTAATTGCGACCGATCTCGCCGATCATCTCGAGCGGCGCGGTCATGACGTCCGCGCGGCGCGACAGCCGTGGGAGGCCGAATCGTTGCTTTCGGAAAAGGGTATCGATGTCGTGGTTGTCGGCGACAGCGTCAGCCAGGCAGAGGGGCGCGACCTGCTCAGGCGACATGGCGGCGAAGGTGGACCGGATTTCATCCTGATCTGCCGCCCGGCCGATCTGGTCGACAAGGTTCTGGCGCTCGAACTCGGCGCCGCCGACGTCGTCGAAAGCCCGCTCAATGTCAGGGAGCTTGCCGCTCGCGTAGGCGGCCTTCTGGCTCGGCGCGGCAGGAGCGCCGGGGAACTGATCGTGCTGGAGAACGCGACCGTCGATCTCCGATCGGCCATCGTCATGCACCGCTCGGGCACGGAAGAACAGCTGTCCCCCGGGCAGGTGGCGCTGCTCAGGCTGTTCCTGGCCAGCCCGCGCAAGGTGCTGACGCGGGACGACATCATCGCCGCCGCGCCCGCCGAAAATGCCGAAGCCTTCGATCGGTCGATCGATTCGCGCATCGTGCGGCTGCGCCGCAAGCTCGATACCGAAACCATCACCACCATACGGGGTGCGGGTTACCGGTTCGATCCGCCGACGCAATTCGCCGATTGAAGGCAGGACGGCCACCCTCTTGTCTTGAGCATCGGGTCTTCCCAAAACTGGTTTCCACTTTGGGGTCCGATGCTCTTCAGCGCACCACGAGAAGCGACGGGCCGGACAGCATGTCACTGTTCGTACTGACCTCGCTGGCATGGGCACGTTCCTTCAGCAGCACGGTGGCGAGGCCGGCAATGCCGAGCAGCCCCTGGACGTAAAGCAGGGCGGAAAGCACGGAAGCGGCGAATTTCGTTTTCAACCTGTTCGTTCCTCACAATTGGAATTTACGGGCACTTCAGGGGAACCCCCGAAGCGCCCGCGCCGCCAGCGGAGTCCCCCGTTGCGGCGCGGGCCTTCGGTCCTCTCGGCTGCAAGTTGCCGGAGGCGCCGCGCATCCTCAACGGCCCTAAGCCGCCCCCGCCAGAGGGGCTTGAGCCGGTCGACGCGCAGGCTGGAAACTGTCCAGACCAATCCAGACCGTAGCGAAAACAATATTGGCTTCCGATCGTTTGTTGCCGGCTGTTTTCGTTAGGTCAACTTTGCCTGTTCGCTGTATCCGGATCATGCCGCCGAGGCTGCGCTTTGTTGCAGCTCGGTTTCGGAGTCAGGTGAATTCCTATCAAACGAAAGGCAATCGCGTATTCGCGCCGCGGTTTGGCCGATCCGCCTAGGCAAACACGCCACCGTCATGACGACGTCGTGCAACTGCAAGCCGCTTTGCACGGACCTTTTCTGTTAACCAGGGGAAACAGAATCGAAACACAAACGAGCACGTAGCGAAATCGGCTTGAAACATGACGCCCCGATAAGCCGGTCATCGAATTGAGCCGGCCCCGACCGGCAGAATAGGGGAGACATCATGTACACTGCCATTTCCGCCAAGCTCATCAACATCGCCGCCGCCGTCATCACCGGTACTGCCTTGCTTTTCGGTGCCGGCAACGGCGCAGCCCACGCCGCCAACAAGATCGTCGCGCGTGTGTCGCTATCGCAGCAGACCATGGAAATCCTGGTCGACGGCCGGCCGACATTCGCCTGGAAAGTTTCGACCGGCGACAGGACGCACGTCACGCCGACCGGTTCGTTCAAGCCGACCCGCATGCATGAAATGTGGTACTCGAAGAAATACGACAACGCCCCGATGCCGCATTCGGTCTTCTTCAGCGGCGGCTACGCCGTACATGCGACAAGCGTCATCAAGCGCCTCGGCCAGCCAGCCTCGCATGGCTGCGTGCGTCTGCATCCGGACAACGCCGCCGATTTCTACCAGCTCGTCGAGGTCTTCGGCCCGGCCAACACCCGCATCGTCATCGTCAAGTGAGCGATACTGCTCTCGTCGCTCTCAAGAAAGGCCGGAAATCCGGTCTTTTTATTGTACAATGTTAGTACAATCTAATCCGGCATTACCGGCATCAGCTTCGGATCCGGCTTTTCGGCGTGATGCGGCAGGTCCTTGCTGGCGATAAAGGTGTAGAACATCGGCACCACGAACAGCGTGAACATGGTTCCGACCAGGATACCGGTGAAGATCACCAGGCCCATCGAATAGCGTGCCGCGGCACCCGCGCCGCTGGAGATGATCAGCGGCACCACGCCGAGCGCCATCGCCGCCGTCGTCATCAGGATCGGCCGCAGCCGCACCCTGGCCGAGGCGATGATCGCATCGCGCCGCCGCATGCCGTGCATTTCACGCTGCTGGTTGGCGAACTCGACCAGAAGGATGCCGTGCTTGGTGATCAGGCCAATCAGCGTGATCAAGCCGACCTGGGTGTAGATGTTGAGCGTGCCGAGCCCGACATTAAGCGGCACGATCGCGCCGAAGATCGACAGCGGCACCGCCATCATGATGATCAGCGGATCGCGGAAACTTTCGAATTGCGCCGCCAGCACCAGATAGATGACGAGCACCGCCGCCGCGAAGGCGATGATGATCGTGTAGCCCTGTTCCTTCTCCTGGCGCGATTGACCGGTGTAGTCGATGAAGAAGGTGTCGGGCAGGCTTTCCCTAGCGATGTCCTCGATGGTCCTCAGCCCGTCACCGGTGGTGACGGTGGGCAATGGCAGAGCGGAAATCGTGGCGGAGTTCAACTGGTTGAACTGCTCGATGGCGGCCGGCGACGCGTTGGTCGAGATCTTCACCACCGCCGAAAGCGGCACCATCTCGCCTGAGACGCTGCGCACGAAATACTCGCCCAGTTTTTCGGGATTGTCGCGGAATTGCTGTGGCACCTGCGGGATGATGTCGTAGCTGTTGGATTCGCGGTCGAATTGCGCCACCTCGGCACCACCGACCAGAAGCGTCAGCGTCCGGCCGATGTCGGCGATCGGCAGGTTGAGTGCCGCGGCGCGGTCGCGGTCGATCGTCACCGTCACTTGCGGCGCGTCGTAGGACATCGAATTCTCCACGGCGAGGAAGCGGCCGGAGGCCTGCGCCTTGTTCTTGATATTTTCCGCCGCCTCGTAGACTTCGGAGGCCTCGCCGGTCGAGCGCACTACCATCGTGATCGGCAGGCCACCGCCGGAGCCGGGCAGCGTCGGCGGCGCGAAGACGAAAGCCTTGACGCCCGCCACCTTGGCAAGGCGGGCAGTGATGTCTTCCTGAAGTTCCTTCGAGCTGCGCGCGCGCTCGGCCCAGTCCTTGAACGCAAAGCCGACGAAAGCGCTGTTCGTCGGGCCTTGGAACGCGACGGCGGAGAACCGCGCCCTGGTTTCGGGGATATCATTCACCAGCCCGAGAATTTGGTTCACGTAGGTCTCGGTGTAGTCCGACGTCGCATAGCGCGGCGCGTTCACGATAGACAGTAAGAAGCCCTGGTCTTCTTCCGGCGCCAGTTCGCTCGCGGTCTTGGTGAACATGAAGCCGGTCGTGGCGACCAGTGCGATGACGATCATCAGCGTCACCGGGCGATATTTCAGCGAGCCGCTGACCAGCCGCTCATAGAGGTGTTCGACGCGCCCGAACGTGTTGTCGACAATGCGCTGGAAGCGGCTGTGCGAGCCGGCCCTCAGGATGCGTGCCGACATCATCGGCGTGACGGTTAGGGCAACGACACCCGAAAGCACCACCGAGCCGGCAAGCGTCACCGCGAATTCGCGAAACAGTGCGCCTGTCAGGCCGCCGGTGAAGGCCAGCGGCGCGAACACGGCGGCCAATGTTATCGTCATGGCGACGACGGCGGACGAGATCTCGCGCATGCCGTTGAACGCCGCCTGCATCGGCGACAAGCCGTCTTCCTCCATGTGGCGGTGGATGTTTTCCACCACCACGATGGCATCGTCGACGACGAGGCCGATCGCCAGCACCATGGCCAGCAATGACAAAAGATTGATCGAATAACCCAAAGAAAACAGTAGGAAACAGACGCCGATCAACGACAGCGGAATGGTCACGATCGGCATCAGCACCGAGCGGAACGAGCCGAGGAAGAGCAGGATAACAACGATGACGATGGCGACCGCCTCGCCGATGGTCTTGAACACCTCCTCGATCGACGCACTGATCTGCTCGGTTGAATCGTAGACGATCTCCATCGTCATGCCTTGCGGCAGCGTCTCCTGGATGGTCGGCACAATCTTGTGGATTGCCGACGCCGTGGTCAGCGGATTGGCGGCCGGCGTCGGAAAGATGGCGAGAAAGATGCCGGGCTTGCCGTTGAAGGTGACCCTGGTGTCGGTGCTCGCCGCGGCGAGCTCGACGCGGGCCACGTCGCGCAGTCTCACGACATTGCCGTCTTTCGAGCGGAGCGGAAGGGCAGCGAAAGCCTCCGGCGTCTGCAGGGTCGAGCGAACCGTGATCGAGGAAGCCACATATTCGTTTTCGGTATCGCCGGGCGCCGAGAGGAAATTCGATTCGTTGATGGCGGTCAGCACTTCCGCCGCCGTCACGCCGTGCGCCGCCAGTTTGATCGGGTCGATCCAGACACGCATCGAATATTCGGCGGCGCCGAAAATCTGCACGTCGGCGACGCCTTCGACCGTCGAGATACGCGGCCGCACGACGCGCTCGATATATTCGGTGAGCTGTTCCGGCGTCATGTTCGGATTCTGCATCGAGATGTACATCATCGCGAACTGCTGGCCGGTGCCCTTGACGATCACCGGATCTTTGGTTTCGTCCGGCAGATCGCCGCGAACGCTCTGCACCTTCGACAAGACTTCGTTCAGCGCGACGTCGGGGTCGGAGCCGAGTTTCATCTGCACTGTCACGGTGCTGGATGACGGCCGGCTCGCCGATGTCACATAATCGATGTTTTCGGTCGACGCGACGGCACGCGCGATCGGCGCGGAAATGAACCCCTGGATCAGGTCGGCGCTGGCGCCGGGATAGGCCGTGGTGATGGTGATGGCCGTTTCTTCAACCTCTGGATACTGCCGGATCGAAAGGTTGAAGATGCCCTGAAAACCCAGAAGCAGGATCATGCAGGCAAGCACGGTCGAAAGGACCGGGCGGCGAATGAAGAGGTCGGAAAAGCTCATTGCTGGGCTGCCTGCTGGTTCCCTGGCTTGCTCGGATCGATCGTGTTGTCGACGGCAACGGACATGCCGTTGGAGAGCCGGTTCTGGCCGGCGGTAACGACTTCGTCGCCGGGCGCGATGCCCTCCAGAATCTCGACCAGGCCGGCGTTGCGGCGGCCTGGCTTGACGAACACCTGGGCTAGCACGAGCTGCGGCTTCTGTTCTTCCGCTGCCGGCTTGCCTTCCGCTGCCGGTTTGGCTGGGGTAGCGGCCGCCTTTTCGTCGGGTTTTGCCGCGGGTGCCTCGGCTGCGGGCTTGGCAGCATCTGCAGCCGGCTTTTCTCCCGGCTTTGCCTCGGGCGCCGCGCCGTTGGCTTCGGCGGATTTGGCCGGGCGCACCACGAAGACGAAGTCGCCGTACAGGCTGGAAGTCAGCGCCGTCTGCGGCAGCGCCAGCACGTCGTTCTCCTCGGGCAGTTCGACGCGCACCTGAACGAACTGGCCGGGCGTCAGCTTGCCTTCGGGATTGCCGACCTCCGCCCTTACCGTCACCAGCCGGCTGGTCGGGTCGATCTTCGGATCGATGCCGCGGATGCTGCCGGTGAACGGCATGTCGCCGCCGCCGACGCCCAACCGCACCGTCTGTCCGATCTTCAGCTGCGGAAGCTGCTGCTCCGGCACGGTGAAATCGACACGCATCGTATCCATGTCCTGCAAGGTCACCACAGCGGTGCCAGGTGTGAGATACTGGCCAAGGTCGATTTTCGGAATACCGACGGTACCCTTGAAGGGGGCCGTCAACTGCTTTTGGTCGAGCACCGCTTGCAGCTTGTTTACCTGCGCGGCGGAGACCGATGCTGCTGCCTGCGCCGTGTCGAGCGTAGCGTCGGTGCCGACCCCGCGCTTCTGCAGCTCAAGAGCGCGCATCAGCGTCGTCTGGTCGGATGTGGCTTGCGCTTTCGATGCCACGAGGTCGGCCCGCTCGACTTCATCGTCGAGCTGCAGCAGCACGGCGTTGGCGGCGACCTTTTGATTGGCATGGAACAGGATGTCCTTGACGATGCCCGCGGTTTCGACGGTGAGGTCGACGCCCCGTACGGCACTGACAGTGCCGATCGCCTCGATGCCGGGCGTCCAGGACATCGGTTTGACGATGACCGTCGACACGGTCGCGGCCGGCGGCTTCATGGTGGCGAAGAACTGTTTGATCGCATTGTCGCGAAACAGGTTGAAGCCGACGATGCCGCCGCACACCAGCACGAGCAGAATGAAGGCGATGATGAAGCGCTTGATCACGAACAGTCCCTCGGCCACGGCCCAGCATAACGGTCGGACGACCGGAACACATACCTGTGCCTGGTCCCAATTTCAAATGACGGCGATCTTACTGTACCGTCTGGACGGTCTTGTCAATTCCGCCTAAGCTAATGAATGGGGAACGCTTGATGAAGGCCCGCAGAGCAAATTCGCGCGAGAAGATCCTCGCCGCCGCCGCCGCCGTGGCGCGCGAGACGGGTCCTGGCAGCCTGTCGCTGGATGCGGTCGCCAGCCGTGCCGGCGTGTCGAAGGGTGGTCTTCTCTACAATTTCCCAACCAAGGCGAAATTGATGCAGGCGCTGGTGGAGGATTACCTGCGCGCCTTCGAGCAGGCGCTGGAGTCCGCCCGCACGGCCGGCGTCAACGGCGAAAGCCCGCTTGCAACTTATATCAAGCTTTCGGCCGAGCATGCCGAGGAATCGAAACCGTCGGCGTCCTGGATATTTTCGGCGATTGCCGAGGATCCCGATTTCCTGACGCCGATAAAATCGTTCAGGCGGCAGGTGTTCGAGCGGCTGAAGGAGGAGACGCCGAATCTCAAGGCGCTGCTGGTCTGCTACCTCGCCATCGAAGGGCTTCGCAGCATGAACCTGTTCGGTTCGGACATTCTCTCCGCCAAAGAGCGCAGGCTGCTGATATCGACCCTGCTGGACATCGCGGAATAGTCGAACCGCCAATCTGCGGTTCTGAGCCGATTAATGGCGGCGTTCGTTCACCTGTGTCAAAATACGGGCTGCCACGTCGAAACCACGCCATCCCGCCTTCCGAAAATCGGTTCCGATTTTCGGGCCGATGCGCTAGAGCCTTTCGGGATTGAACCGTGCCTTTAACCCGGAAAGGCTCCCACCGCTGCCCATGCCCCATCTTCCCGAGCATCTTCTCACCGGCTACCGCAGTTTCATGAGCGGCCGCTATCTCACCGAAAGCGGCCGTTATCGCTCGCTGGCGCGAGAGGGCCAGGCACCGGAAACGATGATCGTCGCCTGCTGCGATTCGCGGGCCGCGCCCGAAGCGATCTTCGATGCCGGGCCGGGCGAGCTGTTCGTGCTGCGCAATGTCGGCAATCTGGTGCCGCCCTATGCGCCAGACGATCAGTTCCACTCGACATCGGCGGCGCTCGAATTTGCGGTGCAGAGCCTCAAGGTCAAGAACATCGTGGTGATGGGCCACGGCCGCTGCGGCGGCATCCGCGCGGCACTCGACACCACGGCCGCACCCTTGTCGCCGGGCGATTTCATCGGCAAGTGGATGAGCCTGATCGCGCCCGCGGCCGAGACCGTATCGTCGAGCACCTTCATGACCGCGACCGAGCGCCAGACGGCATTGGAGCGCATCTCGATCCGCTATTCCATCGCCAATCTGCGTACCTTCCCTTGCGTCTCGATCCTCGAAGGCAAGGGGCGACTGTCGCTGCACGGTGCCTGGTTCGATATTTCGACCGGCGAGCTTTGGGTGATGAACAAGGAAACCGGCGATTTCGAGCGGCCGGAGACGGAGTAGGAGACGAGGCATGATGCGAGCTCGGTTCGCGTTCGCGGCGGCGGCACTGCTTTGCTCGGCAAATGTCGCCCGTGCCGACGATAGCGCGATCATAGACCGCTGGTATTCGGCACTGCTGATCGCCGACCGCACCGAATTGTCGGACCTGCTTGCCGACAACGTCCGCATCAAGCTCGACGACCTCGGCGTAGTGCAAAGCAAGCAGGAATTCATCGCCTCGATCGCCGAGTGGCAAGGCGCCGTCGCCGGGGCCGAAATCCGCCATCGGATCGAGAAATCGGAGGGCGGCGTCACCACTGTCATCGCCTGCTATGATTTTCCCAGCAACGACATGCTGATGCAGGAGACCTTTGCGGTCGCCAACGACCAGATCACCGCCAGTTCGCAGGCCGCGATCGCCGAAAACTGCGACAGCTACTGACGGAACCATGAACGGGACCCGCTGTTGCGCGCAACCGGCCGGCGCCTTACATCGGTGGCGATCCATCTTCTCCCGCCACTCAGCGAAAGTTTGCCCATGCCGTCCACCGTCGACCTCGCCGCCCATCCGCTGACCGCATGGCAAGGGCCGCTCGGCCTGCCCGATTTCACACGCATCGGAGACGGCGATTTTTCTCCGGTCTTCGACGCGGCCCTGAAGGCGCATGAGGCCGAGATCGGAGCGATTGCCGGCAACACCGGGACGCCGACGATCGAAAACACGCTTGCCTCGCTCGAGCTTGCCGGCGAGGCGCTCGACCGTGTCTCCTCGATCTTCTGGTGCCGCGCCGGCGCCCACACCAATGAGGCGATCCAGGCGCTGGAGCGCGACATCTCGCCGAAGATGTCGCGGCACTTCTCGGCGATTTCGATGAATGAGCGACTGTTTGCCCGCATCGACGATCTCTATCAGCGCCGCGAGGCTTTGAAGCTCGATGCCGAAACGCTGCGGGTCTTGGAAAAGACCTGGAAAAACTTCGTCCGCTCCGGCGCCAGGCTCGACGCCGAAGGCAAGAAGCGGCTGGCCTTGATCAACGAGGAATTGTCCTCGCTCGGCACCAATTTCGGCCAGAACGTGCTTGCCGACGAGCGCGACTGGGCGTTGTTCCTCGACGAGGCCGACCTTGCCGGCCTGCCGGAATTCCTGAAAAGCTCGATGGCGGAAGCCGCCGAGATGCGCGGCCAGAAGGGCCGCTACGCCGTCACTCTGTCGCGTTCGATCTACGAGCCGTTCTCGACCTTCTCAGAACGCCGCGATCTGCGCGAGACGGCGTTCCGCGCCTTCATCATGCGTGGTCAGAATGGCGGCGCCACCGACAACACGGAAGTAGTGCGCGACATGCTGCGCCTGCGCGCCGAGAAGGCGAAGCTGCTCGGCTATCCTTCCTACGCCGCATTGAAGCTCGACGATACCATGGCCAAGACGCCGGAGGCGGTGCACACGCTGCTCGATCCGGTCTGGGAAAAGGCGGTGGAAAAGGCCGCAGGCGACCAGGCCGAATTGCAGCGGCTGGCGGCCGAGGCCGGCAGCAACGAGAAATTCGCCGCCTGGGACTGGCGCTTCTATCAGGAGAAGCTGCGCGCCGAGAAATTCGCCTTCGACGAGGCCGAGCTGAAGCCGTATCTGCAGCTCGACCGCATCATCGACGCCTGTTTCGACGTGGCAACACGATTGTTCGGCATTTCTTTCGAAGAAAAGAAGGGCATTGCCACCTGGCATCCGGACGCACGTGTTTTCGTGGTGAAGAATGCCGACGGCAGCGAGCGCGGCCTGTTCCTCGCCGATTATTTCGCGCGGCCCTCGAAGCGCTCCGGCGCCTGGATGAGCGCGCTGAAATCTGGTTATAGGCTTGGCCCTGGCTCGAAGCCGGTCATCTACAACATCATGAACTTCGCCAGGCCGCCGGCCGGCGAGGCCGCCTTGCTGTCGGTCGATGAAGCCAAGACGCTGTTCCACGAATTCGGTCATGCCCTGCACGGCATGCTGACCGACGTCACTTGGCCGTCGGTCGCTGGCACCTCGGTCAGCCGCGATTTCGTCGAACTGCCTTCGCAGCTTTACGAGCACTGGCTGACGGTACCGGCGGTGCTGGAAAAACATGCGCTGCATGTCAAGACCGGCAAGCCGATGCCAAAGGCGCTGCTCGACAAAATGCTGGCGGCGCGCACCTTCGGCGCCGGTTTCGCCACGGTCGAGTTCACCGCCTCGGCGTTGGTCGACATGGCCTATCACGCCCGCCCGGATGCGCCGGACCAGCCGCTTCGTTTCGAAGCCGAAACGCTCGAAAAGCTCAATATGCCCGACACCATCGCCATGCGTCACCGCACCCCGCATTTCGGCCATATCTTTGCCGGCGATGGCTATTCTGCCGGCTATTACTCCTACATGTGGTCGGAAGTGCTTGACGCCGATGCTTTCGCCGCCTTCGAGGAAACAGGCGATCCCTTCAACCCGGCGCTGGCCGAGCGGCTGCGCAAGAATATCTACGCCGCCGGCGGCTCGAAGGACCCCGAAGAACTCTACACCGCCTTCCGCGGCAAGATGCCTTCACCGGAAGCGATGATGGCCAAGCGCGGGCTGGTGTGATGCATGCCCGCTCTTGTCACCGGTTCTCTTTCCATCCTGATTGATCTCGGCCGCCGTCATGGCGTCGGGTTACGCACCGCCTGATCCGGTTTCCGCCGGTCCCGTTCGGCCTTTTTGGCTGCGGCCGCGTCGTTGAGGTGACTGCACTTAATGCGGTCTCCATCGTTCCGGCCGAAGGAGCCGCGTTCATGGCGGTGCTACGGGCTGTGCGGGGCAGGCAACGACAGCTTGCCCGCTATGCTGATCGGCCGCTGCCGCATCTGGATCGCGCCTTGCGACGACCGCTACGGAAACTCTCAGTCGCGAAGTGGCAGCCCCGCCAATGGAAGGCGGGGCTGGTAAGTTTGATTGTCTCGGCGAAGGTTTTTGCCGAGGCGATTGGCCTAGGCAGGCACAAAGCCAAAATAGGCTTTGTAGGAAGCCCCCTCGCCGGAAATCAGGGGCGTTTCCACTTTGAACCCAATCCCGCTGAAGGTGGTATTGTTCGTACGTGCCGCGAGCAACACCATCTGCTTTGCGGAGATGGTCACTGTCGCGCTCCCGATCCTGTCATCGCCCCAATCGAAGAGATCGCTAATGGCGCCGCCGATCGATGGCATCAAGGATCCCAGGGCGGGGCCGGCTATCGCGGCAATGATAGGTCCTGCCACCGGAATGAGGCCCAAAGCCAGCGTGCCCGCCGTATGGACGCCCATGACGATCTTCTGCACCTCGTCCTTGTATTTGTTGGGGTCGCCAAAATCGTTTTCCATCAGCACCGTGCCGATATTGATGCCGTAGGGCTTGCCTCGATAGATTTCCATAAGGTCGGGTCTCGTATCTCCGGCATCGACGTCGCCATAGACCTGGCTGCGCCTGGTGTCGGCGATCTGCGGCGTTGTCACGCTGACGATGACATAGGGTTCGTCCGCACTCGATCCCTGATCCCAGTCGGTCTCGCCGAAGCAATGGAGGCCGGTATAGTGGACGACGACGTCTCGAAGGTCGATCGCGCCGGTGTCGGGCCACCAGTATATGCCGCCGTTTTCAAACAGATTGGCACGGCCACCGTCGGCAAATTCGGTCTCGTCGGTCGTTGGGTACCCCAGATATGACTGTTCCCAGCCCAAGCTTTCCCACTTCTTTCGAATGTCACCGTACACCACGTTGGCTCCTGTGTTCGGTGTCCAGTAGATCGAGCCGGCATTGGCAAAATGGTTGTAGCGCCCGACGCCGTCGGGAGTTCCGGTTTCGTCGGTGACCGGATAGCCGAGAACCGAGCGCTCCCAGCCCATTGCTGCCCATTTGCCGCGAATTGCCCCCCAAATCGCTTGAGCACCGGTGTTCGGTGTCCAGTAGATCGAAGCGGTATTGTTGTTGAAGTGATTGTATCGGCCGACGCCGTCGGGAGTTCCGGTTTCGTCGGTGCAGGGAATGCCCCACGCGAGACCGCCAAGCGCAATCCACTTCCTGTAGATTTCGCCATGGATCTCAAAGGCGTCGTGCATGGCATCGTTGTAACAAATGCATGAGCCGTTCTTGAGATACCAGGCTTTTCCAGTGTCCTTCCTGTCGATCTCGGCGAAGCCGGCGCCTCCAAGGGAGTTGTACTTTTGCTGTATGACAGCTTCGGGCGAGAGGAGCGACCAAGGCCCGATCCTGAGCTGGTCGGAAAGTCTTGTGGCTCCAGCGCGGATGGTGCCGGCACGCACTCTCGAAGTTGCTCTGGCAGTATACGGCATGACCTTTTCCTTCCTGTGAGTGTTGGTATCGGGGGCTTCAGGCCTCCGGCGATCGGTTTTGATCGACGAGCCGAGGTTCCCAGACCGCGACTTACGGACGGCTTACAGAGTTCCGAGCTGCGCCAGAGTAATTCCAGGAAAAGTGTGGAACGGTTTTCCGTCCGGAATTGCGCAAAAATAAAGAGATAGAGCGGTTCGGCGTTTCCGTGAAACGATGAACCGGTCTAGAGAAACGGGCGCACGAGCGAACGCAGCAAAGGCGAGGGCTCGTCATCGCCGGTCGAAGCGAGCGCGCGTTCATAGCGCCGGTAATCCTCGATGGCGCCGGCATGATCGTTCCTGGAGAGGCTCTCCTGGATGAGCGTGCCATGGAGTTTGGCCGATTCCGGGTAGAAATCGAGCGCACGCCGGCACGCCTGGCGTACCCGATCCGCATTGCCTTGACTCTGCCAGTGTTTGGCGATCCGCACGGCAAGCTCCACAAACCCATCCCGCACCCGGTCGGCCGCGGCATTCGACCAGGCGGGCATCGGGGCATTCGAGAAAAGCGGGCCGACAAAGCCTTCCAGCAGCATCTCCTGCTCCTCGATTGCGCAGTCTCTTTGGCCCGACAGAACGGGTTTCAGCCGGTCTTCCCAATCCTGCAGATCGATCCAGACCTTGTCGGCAGCGAGCCGCAAACGGCCTTCTCTCAGCGTTACGAGTTCGCCTTGCCCGAGCAATTTGCGCAGACGATGCAGCGCCTGCTCCAAGGCCGCTTTGGCCTGGTCGCCGTCGAGGTCGGGCCAGAGCCAATCCTGCAGGGTTTCCACCGAACAGACCTGGTCCCTCGACAGGCAGATAATGCGCAATATGTCGAGCGCGCGGGTAGGTTTGGCACCGGGCGCGACCTCGGCACCATCGATTTCGAGGCGGAAGCCTCCCATCAAGTGGATCCTGAGCGGCCAAGGCCACTGGGCGGGTCGGCCAGCGGGCGGGACCAGATATCGCGCCCGAACGACACGGCGGCAGAGATCGACGTCGATCTTTCGCTCCAGCGCATCGGCGACAAGATCGGCCAATAGGTCCGGCAGGTTGAGCAGGATTGCGGAGGGGTTGACCTGGCGCAACGCCTCCATGAATTCAGCCAGACGACTGCCATAGGACGCGCCGCCGTTCCACTTCTGCTCCAGGGCCTGAGCGGCCAGAATGTTGAGTTCGACGCGCTGGCGAGGGCCGCCGCTCAGCCTTTCGACGATCTCCTGGAGTAGCGCAATGGCCTCCGCTGGACGCCGATCGGCCAGCAGGACCTGGTATTTGGTGACGTAATGCGGCCAGCGTTCGATCATCGGCTCATTCGCCCGCTCGATCGCATCCATGAAGGCATCGCAGTCGAGATAAGCCTTGACGAAGTCGCCGTTGCGCGTGTGCATCGCCGCGTGGCAGTCGGCGACTACAGCGACCTGGGTTGTGAACCTGCTGTCCGCGATCTCGCCCAGCCGGGAGACGAGCGCATTGAATTCGGAGAACCTGTTGTGAAGCTTCATCAGCAATTGAAGCTGATAGAGGGCGCTGAACTCGACGCCCCGTAAGGCGTGCCGCTCGCCTATCGCCGTTGCGCGTCGCAACGCATCCTCGGCCGAGGCATAGACAAAACCGCGCCGCGAATAGGGGAAGTAACGGCCGCTGGCCGAGCCAAAGGACACCAGCCACATGCCGAGCACCAGCGGCGGGATATCCGGATGTTCGAGATCGGCGGCAACGCTGTCCACGGCATTGGCAAAAATGTCGCGCTGCCCCGACGAGGTCGCGTAGTCGATGAGCGCTTCGCTTGCCAGCAGGCGCAACTCGACCGAATCCTCGATCGGCAGATGTGTCAGGCGCTGCTGGATATCATTCACGAGGCGCTTCGCGTCATGGACGTCGAATTCGCCAGGTTCGGCGAAATCGACGGCCCGCAGGATGCCGAGCCTGACCATCATGAGTTCCTCCGGATCCAACTCCGGCAATCCCCTGGCAAGAACCTGTGAGGCTCGGCGCGTCCAATCCGCCAGCCCCTCATGCGTACGCCAGCTGGCAGTCTTGACTACGACCGCCCGCGCGACCGTCAGGCATTGGCCGCGCATGTCGGTGTTCTCGAATGCTTGCCATGCCTTGGAGAAGTGCGGTTCGGCCTTCGCATCGTCCGATGCGAAGGCGACGCCCAGCCAATAATGGACCCACCCGTCCATCTGGTCGGGGGGCAGCCTGTTGCACCATTCGACGAAGCTGGCCCTGCGCCCTTGCGAGAGAACGCCGTTAGCGCACTCCAGAATGAGCTGGCGTGCCAGCGGCCAGGCGCCCGCCTGCAACGCCAGCACGATTGCCGCGTCGGTTTTGTCTGCCTCGTGCAGGACCTTTGCTGCCTGCTCGCGCAGCCTGGAACGGTCCGCTTCCGTCACGCGCCGGTCCAGTAGGCCGGCAAGGTATTCGCGCAACAAGTCATGCAGCTGGAAGGCGGCGCCGCCCGGACCGTCGCGCGTGATCAGCAGCTGGCGATGCTGCAGCCGCACCAGCAGGCGAGCAGCCTGCGGCGAGCCCAGGAACGCATCGGCAAGCTCCGTGCTGATCTCCGGCAGAACGTTGAGCCTGATAAGCAGATCCTGGTCCTCCGGCGCGATGTCGCGCAGGAAATAACGTCCGACAATCTCCCGAAGGCCGGCGCCTCCGGCAAGGCCGGTCTGCGAAAGCGGGTAGTACATTCCGGCGTTGGCCAGCAGGAGAAGGCCCACCGCCCAGCCGCGCGCCTCCGAAATGTCGCCGACCTCGGACGGCGATTGCGAGCGGGCGGTGATGAGGTTGCGAGCCTCCGCAGGCGAAAACTCCAGCAGTGTTTGGTTGAGGACCGGCAACTGTCCCGACAGCACGAGGTCGGTGACATCGCCCTCGGGCAGCATCCGCGATGTGCAGATGCAGCGGACGGTGTTGGGGCGTTCGCGCAACAGGATCGCCAGCGTCCGGCGAAAGCCTGGCGCATCGGCACGATGCAGATCGTCGAGGACCAGGATCGTGCCCGGATCAAGCCGCGAGAAATAGGTGCGGAAGAACAGCCGCGCGAAATCGTCGGAATTGTCGGCATATTCCGGACCAAACACCGGCATGCCGGCATGCCTGCCGTCGAGCGACAGCGTCAGATAGTGGAAAAGGCGCGCAACGTCCTGGTCCTCGGTGTCGACCCGATACCAGTTGTACGCCGATTCGCCCTGCTTCAGGCCGCCTTGTTCCGGCCCGCTGTGTTCCAGAAAGTCGATCACCGCGGTGGTCTTGCCGTATCCACCAGGCGCAGCCAGCCAGCATGCACCGCTGTCGAGGGCCTGCGACAGCAGCGCCACTACGCGCGGACGGCTGACAATTCCCACTGGCCGGGGTGCCGAGAGCTTTGCTATCTCGCGCGGCGCGTCCCGGAGGGATTTATCCATTGTGAGGACTCTCGCAGCGCAGTCGCCTCGCGAAAACAGGCAATCGGTTCGCCCGCAACAACAAATCGCCGGCCGGCGTTGTGCTCGCCTGACGTGCCGTGCTCGCCGGCAAGGTCGCGGTTATCCCTTGTGCGACATGATATGCGAAACCCCGACACTCACGTCGGCGGTGTGTCTTGCCATCACTGCGTTCATTCGCATTGCAATCGTCGCATAGCCGTTTCGTTCGTGGTCGGTAACTTCCGAGGGCTTGAAGAGCCAAGGAAGGGGTGCAACCTGCGCGTCCGCGAAATTGGCCGGCAGGTTCGATGGCAACGCTTTTTTCCCTAAAGGCAGCTCTAGCCCAAGGTCGCTAAATTCGTCCTCGAGACTGGCGTGCAGATGAGAAAGCACCACATAGATCGCCAGCTTTGATCTAGTCCTTTCTGTGTTGTTTTGATTGTACTCTTGAAGAATCTCATCGAACGATGGCGATACGTCGCTTTCCGCAGCGGTAGCTCGTGTTGCAACAGCACCGGCCAGGGCAGTCGCTGCCATTCCTGTAAGACCTACAAAATCACGCCTTGTCGTGCTGGTCATGGTGAATTCCCCTCGGTTTTGAAGACGGGCCAAGTCTGGCAAGGACGAGGCGCAGTAGCAATAGGCCGCATACGCTACTGGTGTAGAAGGCCTTTACGTCGCCGATGTGAATCCACCCGGCAACGATAGTGCCAAGCCGGCAGAGGCCCGCGATGCATTCGGTTGCTTCAGCTGAGGATAGCCATGGACTCCAAGCGGGTCTTCGGCATGCAACCAGGCAAGGGATTCTAAAAATCCGCTGGTGGAGCTGAGGAGGATCGAACTCCTGACCTCGTCATTGCGAACGACGCGCTCTCCCAGCTGAGCTACAGCCCCGTCCAGCGGATGGGGCTTTTATCGGCCGCTGCGGTTTCCTGTCAAGGCTGCGCTTGCTGCCGAAATGCCGTTCGGCCGTTCGTCCGGCTTCGCGATGTGGCGGAAGACGGCTCTTGCCGCTTTCACCTACAGTGGCTACATGTCGGCAGCAATCGGAGACCGGCATGATCGCCCTCATTCAGACCATTGTCATGGCGCTTGACCTTTATTGGTGGATCATCATCGCCTCGGCGATATTTTCCTGGCTCTACGCCTTCAACGTCGTCAACTCCCGCAACCAGTTCGTCGACACCATCAGCAACATGCTCTACCGGCTGACCGAGCCGGCGCTTCGGCCGATCCGCCGCTTCATGCCCGACCTCGGCGGCATCGACATCTCGCCGATCATCCTGCTGCTGATCCTGTTCTTCATCCGGCAGTTCCTGCTCACCACCGTACTTTCGCTGGTCGTCTGAGGGCGTCGATGAGCGCGCCGTTTCGCACGCGCGCCGACGGCATCGACCTGTTCGTCCGGCTGACGCCGAAAGCGGCGATGGACAGGCTGGACGGCATCGAAACATCGGTGGATGGGCGAAGCTATCTAAAAGCCCGCGTCCGCGCCGTGCCGGAAAACGGAGCCGCCAATCGAGCGCTGGAAAGGCTGGTAGCTAAGGCGCTTGGCGTGCCGGCATCGGCCGTCTCGATCGCCGCCGGCGGCACAGCTCGGCTGAAGACGCTGCGCGTGCTTGGCGATCCCGCGGCGCTGGCGAACGCATCGATACGCTGGGCACCCCTGCGCCATGATCTCGGCTCGCTCACTTACCCCGCAAAAAAAGGCCGGGCTGCAAAGCCCGGCCAGATGTGAAGGTCGAAAACCTTCAGAGGGGAACGCGCCGGACGAATGGGAGGAAACATCCGACGCGCATTGCATATGGGTTGGTGTCGACGACGTTTCAATGAGCCCGGGGGAACCACCTTCGCGATCAGGCTTTTAAACATTTCGACTATCTGATCAGCAGCTCGACGACGTCGATCCGTCCTATCGCGACTGATGCGGCAGGACACCCACCGCAACCCGACCGGAAAGCGCAATTATGACCGCCACTCGAGTCCTATTCTTCGATGTTCTGGGAACCGTCGTTGATTGGCGCAGCGGTATCGCAAGGGAGGCCGGCGCCTTCCTCGCGCGAAATGGTGTACAGCAGGTCGATCCCGGTGAATTCGCCGATGCGTGGGCGTCGCGCTATGACGCCTCGACCGAGGCGGTGCGGACGGGGCACCGGCCTTTCGTTTCACTTGACGTGATCAACAGGGAGAGTCTGGACGCCACCCTCGTCCAGTTCGGGCTGGCCCCGTCCGAGCTGCCGACCGCCGAACTTGAGGAACTCAACCTCGCCTGGCACCGGCTGGAGCCGTGGCCCGATTCGCTGAAAGGCCTTGCGAGGCTAAAGGAACGCTTCATCATCGTGCCTTTGTCAGGAGCCAATACCCGGCTGTTGCTGGATATGGCCAAGCGCGCCGGCCTGCCTTGGGACACCGTCCTTGGCTCGGATGTGTTCGGCACCTACAAGCCTGCGCCGCAGGCTTATCTCCGCGCATTGGAGATCCTGGAGGTGCGACCTGCGGAGGCCGTGTTAGTCGCCGCGCATAATGACGACCTGGCTGCGGCACGAAAATGCGGTATCGGAACCGCCTTTGTTGCTCGGCCAAAAGAGCATGGCCCGGCGCAGACGACCGATCTCTCGCCTCTTGAGAGCTGGGACTTTGTGGCCGACGACCTTGTCCATCTCGCCCAAGTTCTCCCGTAGGCCGAGGGCAAAAAACCTAAGCGATGTCGTCGCGGATGCAGGCCTTCAGATGGCCCTCGGCTGTCGCCCTCAGCGGCGGCACAGCCCCGGCGCAAGCCTCCAGCGCAAACGGGCAACGGGTTCGGAAAACGCAGCCCGACGGCGGGTTTGCCGGGCTTGGAATATCGCCCTTGAGCACCTGCCGGCCTTGCCTGGCCAGCGGATCGAGCGATGGAATGGCTGACAGCAGCGCGCGTGTGTAGGGATGCTGCGGCCGGGCATAAAGCTCGGCCGCCGGCGCAACCTCCATGATGCGCCCGAGATAGAGCACGATGACCGTGTCGCAGATGTACTCGACGACAGCCAGATCGTGCGAAATGAACAGCATAGTCAGGCCGAGCCGGAGCTGCAGGTCGCGCAACAGATTGATGATTTGCGCCTGGATCGAGACGTCGAGTGCCGAGACCGGCTCGTCGGCAACGATGAATTCCGGCTCGAGCGTCAGCGCCCGGGCGATGCCGATGCGCTGGCGCTGGCCGCCCGAAAATTCATGGGCGTAGCGGTCATAGGCGTCGACCGGCAACTCGACCGCGGCAAGTGCCTTCTCGGCCTTCGCCCGCCGCTCGGACTTCTTGCCGATGCCTTGAATGTCCAGGCCTTCGGTGAGGATCTGCCCTATCGTCATGCGCGGCGACAGGCTGGCGAAGGGATCCTGGAAAATATACTGCATCTTGCGGCGCTGGCGGCGCAACTGGGCGGCACCCAGCCTGGTGATGTCGGTGCCGTCATAGTTGATTTGGCCGGATGTCGGCTCGATCAGACGCAGCACCGAGCGGCCGATCGTCGTCTTGCCGGACCCGGATTCGCCGACCAGGCCGACCACCTGGCCACGCCTGATATCGAAGGAAATATCCTCCAACGCCCTTACGACGGGTCCGCGCGAGAACGCTGTCGGCGCAAAATGCTTGGTCAGGTTTTTGACAGCGAGGAAAGGGGCGTCGGCCATCAGAGCTCCTCCCAGCGCAGGCAGCGGCTTTGCTGGGTCGGCGTCGCCCCAAACAATGGAGGGACCGCGGCGCGGCAGGCAGCGATAGCCATCGGGCAACGCGGCGCGAAGGAACAGCCCTTGGGCAGCAAGGCGAGCGACGGAACATTTCCGGCAATGGTCGGCAGCGGCGTTCCCGCCGCCTTCAGCGCCGTGGCCTGGCCGAGCCTCGGCACCGAGCGCATCAACCCTGCCGTATAGGGATGACGCGGACGGGTGAACACTTCGCTCACCGGACCAGTTTCGACGATACGCCCGGCATACATCACCGCCACCCGGTCGGCGATTTCGGCGACGACGCCGAGATTGTGGGTGACGAACAGGATGCCCATGCCGCGCTGCGCCTGCAGTTCGGCCAAAAGATCGAGGATCTGGGCCTGTATGGTGACGTCCAGCGCGGTCGTCGGCTCGTCGGCGATCAGCAAGCCTGGATCGCAGGACAGGGCCATGGCTATGGTGGCACGCTGGCGCATCCCGCCCGAAAGTTCGTGTGGATATTGCCGCGCCCGCTGCTTCGGATCGGGAATGCCGACCTGTTCCAGCAGCCGCACCGCGTCTGCTTCTGCCTCGCGGTGCGATTTGCCGAGATGGATGCGGATCGGTTCGGCGATCTGCTCGCCGATCGTGTAGACCGGGTTGAGGCTGGTCATCGGCTCCTGGAACACCATGCCGATCTCGTTGCCGCGTATCTTGCGCAGCGACTCGGCATCGAGGCTGGTCAATTCGGTGACCGTGCCGTTCTTGCGCCGCAGCGCAATCGACCCCTCGGCGATATGTCCGACCCTTTTCGGCAACAGGCCGATGATCGACAGGCTGGTGACGGATTTGCCGGATCCGGATTCGCCGACGAGCGCCACCGTCTCGCCGGAGCCGATCGTCAGGTCGACATCCGTTACCGCCGCGATGTCGCGCCCCGCGATGCGGAACACCGCGCGCAGGCCGGAAATCGAGAGGATCGGCGCGACACTCAGCGGAGCAGCCCCACGTCGCGAAGGATCATGTCGACCTTCGCGGTTTCTTCCTCGTTCAGGCTGCGTTGCGGCCGCGCCATGGTGTTCGAGGCGATGATGCCGAGGCTCTTCATCGCCGCCTTGAAGGCGCCGACGCCGGCCGAGCCGGCGCTGGTCCTGCCGAGCGAGATCCAGACGATCTCGAACAGTTTCAACAATCGCTCCTGCTCCAGGCGGGCTTCGGCATGCTGGCCCGCCTGCGTCAGCTTCCACAGCCTGACATAACCATGCGGGTCGACATTGGCGAGGCCCGGCACGACGCCATGCGCACCCATCGCCAGCACGCTGTCGACCAGGATCTCGGAGCCGGTCATGCCGAAGAAGCCGGGGTCGTCGGCCATGTCCTTGAGCACGTAACGCAGATTGCCGTCATCGCCGCTGGAATCCTTGATGCCCGCGATGGCGCCTTCCCTGGCGAGGCCGACCGTGGTCTTGCGCTCCAGCTTGACATGGACGCAGACCGGGATGTCGTAGGCGATGACCGGAATGTCGATCGCATCCTTGATATAGCGGAAGTGGTCGCCGATCTCCGGCTGGCTGGTGCGGGTATAAAACGGCGCGGTGACGACGATGGCGTCGGCGCCGGCCGATCTGGCGATCCGGGCGTGGTTGATGACGCGGTCGGTAGTCGGGTCGATTACCCCAGCGAAGATCGGAACCCGGCCGTTATTGACCTTGACCGCGTGCTCGAGGATGGCCCTGCGGCCCGCCTCGTCGTGGAAGACCACCTCGCTGGTCGAGCCGAGCACGAACAGCCCGTGAACACCACCGTCGAGCAGGTTCTCGATAGTGCGGGTGAACGACGGGAAGTCGATGCTGAAATCGGCATTGAGCGGGGTGACGACAGGTGGCACGACGCCGGTAAACAGGGGCATTTTGATAAACCTTTGAGGTCAGTTGAGATCGGAGCGGGGGTCGAATGCGTCGCGCAGGCCGTCACCGATGAAGTTGATGGCGAGCACGGTGAGCACCAGTGCGGCGCCCGGGAACATCCATTGCCAGGGGTAATTTTCAAGCACGACGGTGGAGCGGGCGAGATTGAGCATGTTGCCCCAGCTGGCTTCGGGCGGTGCGATGCCGAGGCCGAGGAAGGACAGGCCGGCCTCGAGCAGGATGGCGTTGGCGATCTGCAAGGTGGCGTAAACGACCAGGATATCGATGCAATTGCGCAGGCCATGCCGGAACAGCAGATGCGGCAGCCCCGCGCCCATGCCGCGGGCGGCAACGACGAAATCGCGCTCGCGCAGTTCGAGCAGCCGGGCGCGCACCATGCGCGACAGCACCGGCCAGGAGAGCAGCGAGATCACCAGTATGGTCGGGGCGATGCCGGTGCCGGCAATCGAAGCCAGCACCAGCAGGAAGATCACCGGCGGCAGCGTCATCGCCAGATCGACCAGGCGCATCACCGTGCCGTCGACGAGGCGCCCGCCAAAGCTGGCGACGGCACCGACCAGGAAGCCGATGACGGTGGAGATGGCGACCGAGCTGACGGCAACCAGCAATGAGATTCGCCCGCCTTGCAGCAACCGGGCCATGACGTCGCGCCCGACGCCGTCGCTGCCCAGCCAATGAATGGCCGACGGCGCCTTGTTCATTGCTCGGAGGTCGATGGTGTTAGGACCGAACGGCCACCACAAAGGATACGTCGAAACCGCCAGCAGGATCGGGATGACGATCAAAAGCCCGGCACGCGCCGCGCGGTTTTCGAAAAAGCGGTCGAGCGCGCGGCGAAGCGGGCCTTTGGTTTGCGGCACGGCTGTCGTATCCGGCGCAGTGATTACCATCACGCCACCTGAATGCGCGGGTCGACGACGGCATAGACGACGTCGGTCAACAGGTTGACCAGGATGACGCAAACGCCGATCACCAGCGTGGCGCCCATGATCACCGGGTAGTCGCGGGTGCCAACGGCATTGACCAGAAGCAGTCCCATGCCCGGCCAGTTGAACACGCTTTCCAGGAAGATAGCGCCGCCGATGGCGATGCCGACAGTCGAGCCGATTAGCGTGATGACCGGCAAGAGCGCGTTGCGGGTCGCGTGCTTGATGATAACCCAGAACTCGCGCACGCCCTTGGCACGCGCCGTCCGCACGTAATCCTGGTTGAGCACTTCCAGCAGCGAGGCGCGCATGTAACGCATGATCAGCGCGGCATGGCCGACGGACAGCAGGCAGGCGGGCAGGACGAGGTGCGCAAGCACATCCGTCGCCGAGAACGGCGCACCGGCGGTCTGCATGCCGCCGGACGGCGCCCAGCGCAGCAGCACCGAGAAGAAATAGAGACCGAGCAGCGCTGTCAGAAAAGCCGGGCTGGAGATACCGATAAACGACAGCACCGACAGCGCGATGTCGGATGGTTCGTTACGGCGCACCGCGCTGAAAATGCCGGCGGAAATGCCGAGCACGATGGCGATCGCCAGGCCCGTACCCATCAGCAGCGCCGTCGGGCCGATGCGTTCCATGACCAGTGGCAGCACGGCAACGCCGCTGCGCTGGATCGAATAGCCGAAGTCACCGCTCAGCGCCGCGCGCAGCCAGGCGAGATACTGCACGGGAAGCGGCCGATCGAGCCCGAGCCGTTCGCGCAGGCCCTCGAGGTCGGAAGCCGACATGGGGACCGATGGGTTGATATAGGCGTCGATCGGATCGCCCGGCGCCAGCCGCAACAGGATGAAGATGAGGACGCTGAGCGCGACCAGCATCAGCAATCCTGTGGCGCTGCGGCGGGCGATGAAGCTCAACATGGGCTTTCCGTGGCGGTGGCAGGCGGCGCCAAAGTGGTCCCGCCTGCTCGCTTGGTTGCGGGCTTCTTACTGGATGTCCCAGCGCTCGGGGTGAGCTGCGTAGGGGCCGCCGCCCGGCGCCGGCGTCCAGACGAAGTCATGCAGCTTGTTGGAGGCTACGCCATAGCGGTTGGCCACCCACAACGTCGCCCAGGGTAGCTCCTTGTTCATGACCTTGCAGACCCCCTGCCAGGATTGATCGAGCTTGGCCGGATCGGTTTGGCCTAGCGCGGCGTCCAATGCGGTGCTCAGATCGTCGAACTCGATGCGCATGGTGTTGAAGCCTGCCGGCGGGATCTGCGACTTGTTGAGGCCGGGATTGAGGCCGGCCGGGTTGGGGCCGTTCTGCAGGCCGGCATAGACCATCGGAAAGGCGTTCCAGTCCGGCGTGCCTTGCTTGTAGACGATGCCGTTGTAGGTCGGCGTATCGACGACCCGCGGCACCACATTGATGCCGACCTCGGCCAGCATCGACTGGACAGCGGCCATCACATTGGCCGCTTGCGGCGAGCCGTAATAGGTCAGCAAGGTGATCGGCTTGTCGCCGTTGATCTTGTCCCAGCCGGCCTCGCTCAGCAGCGCCTTGGCCTTTGCCGGATCGTAGGCATAGGGTTCGAGGCCTGCGGGAACGAGATGCGGCGCGACATAGCCGCAATTCGCTGGCTCGGCGGCACCGCCGTAGAGGCTGTCGATGATGGCGTTGCGATCGATCGCGTACATGATCGCCTGGCGGACACGGATATCCCTAAACAGGTCGACCTTCTGGTTCAGGCCGATATAGTTGACCACGTACGAGGCACCTTCGATCACCTTGAAATTGCTGTCGCTCTTGAACGATGCCGCATCGTCGGGCTCGACATAAGTGAACTGGATTTCGCCGGCACGGAGCGCGGCAACGGCCGCCGCCGGCGACTCGAAATAGCGGTTGATGAGCACGTCTACCTTCGGCTTGCCGCCGCGATAATCGTCATCGGCTGCCAGTTCGACATATTGGTCGCTCACGTATCGTTTGAACTTGAACGGGCCGGTGCCGACCGGAGTGGTCGACCACCAGGTGCTTGTCGCCAGCGATTCCGGCGGCAGAGCGGCCAGGGCATGCTCCGGCAGGATCATCAGCTGCGAGAGGATGGATAGAAACGAGCCGTTCGGTTTCGATAGCTTCACCACTGCGGTGTGGTCATCCGGGGCATCGACCGAGGCGATGTTGGCGAGGCGGGCGGCAAACAGGCTGCCGGAGGCCTTGTTCTTGGCAAGCTCGAGGGTGAACTTGACGTCCTTCGAGGTGAACGGCTTGCCGTCATGCCAGGTCTCGTTGACCAGGTTGAACGTATAGCTCAGCTGGTCGTCGCTGATCTTGTAGTCCTTGGCGAGGTCGCCTTCGATATCGGCCAGCCCGGCATTGTAGATGACCAGCGGTTCAAAATAGGTGCTGAGCCAGGTGTAGCCGCCGGTCGCCACCAGCGGGTTGAAGTTCTTGGGAAAACCGCCGGGACCGACGTCGAAGCCGCCCGCAATGGTCTTGGCGCTTTGTGCCTGGACACTGGTCAATGGGGCAATGCTGGCGAGCAGCAGCCCGGCGACTGAGAATGCGATGGTCCTGATACGCATGGTTTCCTCCCTTGGCATAGTCAGGTTGTTCTTCAGCTTGTTCGGTTTTTTGCGATAACCTGCTGGATCCCCCGGTAATGGTCGTCGAGCCGCCGACGCGCCTGGTCGACGTCCTTGGCCGCGACAGCCTCGACGATCTCATGATGGTCGCGCCATGTCGCCAGCGGCGTCGGATTATCGAGATTGGTGAAATTCGAGGCCTTGTTGAACGCCGTCCAGAAGATGTCGATCAGCGCGCTCAGCATGTGATTGTTCTGGCAGCGGAACAGCAGCTGATGGAATTGCTGGTCCTCTTCGGCGAAGCTCTCATGGCGCTCGGCACGTTGCCGCATGCGCTCGGTCAACTGGCGCAGCGCCTCGATGTCCTCGGCACTGATCATCTCGATCGTCTTGGCGATGAGGCCGGTTTCCAGCACGCGACGGATTTCGCGCAGCTCTTCGACATCGCGCAGCGAATCCTGCAAACCGTAGGCCAGGTTATCCAGCAGCGGCTTGAACGAGAACTCCTTGACGAACACGCCGATGCCGCGTCGCGTCTCCAGGATGCCGATCGATTCCAGCGCCTTGATGGCTTCGCGCACGGAGTTGCGGCCGACGCCGAGCCGCTGCGCCAGGAACGTCTCCGGCGGCAGGGGATCGCCTGCCTTGAGCTGGTTGCTTTCGATATAGGCCCTGAGGCTTTCCTGCACGGTGACGTGAAGCAGCGGTGGTCTGCTCAACGGTTCGATCGACTTCAGTTCCGCCATCCCACTGCTTTCATCATCCGCTGAAGCTTGCCCGCCGCTTGTCGTATAGCCACTTGTAGGATATCCTGCAAGCCCATAACAAACCTGCTGCCTCCGTATGAAGATTACCCTCGCCGGCTCGAGCCACTGGCACGCCGAAATACACCTCGACGCCGCACGCTTTTATGGCACGGAGATCGCCGGTATCTGGGACGAGGATCCTGGCCAAGCGCAAGCGTTCGCCGCGCACCACGACCTGCCGTTTATCGAAGATTTCAAGGAGATACTCTCCAGCCCGCCGGATGTGATCCTGTTGATGGGGCACCCTTCGATGGTGCCGGCGCTGGCACGTGCGATCATCGCGGCAAGGATACCGCTGATCCTGGAGAAGCCGGCGGCCAGCCATACGAGGGAACTGATGGCGCTGCGCGACCTTGCCAGGCAGCACCAGGCTTTTGTCGCTGTTCCCCTGCCCAACCGTTTCGGGCCGGCCGTTGCCGGCCTTGAACGGCTGCGCCGGCAAGGTCGCGCCGGCCCCGTGGCGCATTGCCAGTTCCGGCTGGTCAACGGCCCGCCGCAACGCTACATCGCCGACGGTGTCGCCTGGGTGCTCGACCCGGCGGTTGGTGGCGGGGGTGCATTGAGGAATCTCGGCATACACGGCGTCGACGCGGCACTCAGCCTCGCAACCGGCAAGCTCGGCCTGAAAAGCGTTTCGATCGCGAACCGCATCCATCCCGGCCCGGTCGAGGATCACGCACTTCTGGTGCTGGAAGACGAGGCCGGCGCGCTGTTCATCGTCGAGGCCGGTTACACCTTTGCTTCGATGCGCCCCGGCGGTGACTTCGAGTGGCGTATCGTCAGTGCCAATGCCACCCTCATCGATCATGGCGACCATGTTATCTGCGCAACGCTCGACGACGCGGCAATCGTCGACTTGCCGGTCGAACTGCCGGCAACGCGCTATCGTCTGTTCATGCGCGATACGCTTGACCGGCTGGCCAGAAAGGCGCCTCCGCCGGTGTCCATCGAAGATTATGTTGCGGCGATGTCGCTGATCGACGCCGCTTATCAAAAGGCAGGACCATGATTGGAATAGGAATTATCGGCGCCGGCGATTTCGGCGCAGCCCATGCGCGGGCAATCCCTGAGGTTGGCGGCATTCGCCTCGTCGCCGCCTCTCGAGGAAATGCCGACGCACTGCAGCAATTCACCGCTGAACATGGCGGCCGCGGCTACGCGGACTGGCGAAGGCTGCTGGACGACAAGGAGGTCGATGCGGTCCTCATTGCCAGCCCGCACCATCTCCATGCCGAAATGGCCATCGGCGCGGCAAAGGCCGGCAAGCATATCCTGCTCGAAAAACCGATGGCGCCGACGGTGGCTGCCTGCGATGCGATCAACGCCGCCGTGGCCAAGGGTGGCGTCAAGCTGATGGTCGCCCACCTCATGCATTTCGCCCTGCCCTGCATGGCGGCCAGGCAAATTCTGGAGGAAGGCGAGCTCGGCCGGCCTCTCGCCGGATCGAGCTGGATCATCAAGCTGTGGATGGAGCACAATCGCCGCGACTGGCATCTGCGCAAGGCGACCGGCGGCGGCATGCTGTTGACGGCCGGCATCCACGCGGTCGATCGCCTGGTCTGGCTGATGGATGATGATGTCGTGTCGGTGAGCGGCATGCTCGGCGCCAAGTTCCATGACCAGGAAGCAGACGATACCGCCTTGCTCGGACTGCGCTTCGCCGGCGGCGGCATCGGCCAGGTGCAGAGCGTCGGGTACCGCACCGGCGCTACGACCTACGCCATGGACCTTATCTGCGAGCAGGGAACGCTGCGCATCGACATGGACCGCGGCACGATGCTTGGCCGCGATACGGTCTGGACCGAGCTGCCCGGTTCCTTTGAGCCGAACTGGATGCATAACGCGCTGGTGCGCGAATGGAGCGCAATGCGCGATGCCATTGCCGATGACACGCCGGTGCCGGTCGACGGCATCTATGCGCGCAAGATCATCGCCATTATCGAGGCTGCCCTCGCGTCGAACGAAACCCGCCGCGAACACGAGATCGCCGGTGGACGCTGACCTCGACGACCATCTGGCCCGCTTGCCCGCACACGCACCGCGCGGCATCTGGGGCGCGGTGATGCTGGCCATCGACGATCGCGGAGCGATCGACTGGCAGGCGACGGAAGAGACGATCGCCCGGCTCTGCGCCTCAGGCGTCGATGGCGTCTATTCCAATGGCACCGCCTGCGAATTCCATTGCCAGACCGAGCCCGAATTCGACCGGCTTTGTGAGTTGGTCGCAACCATAGCCGGCCGCGCGCGCCTTCCTTTCCAGATCGGCATCAGCCAGTCCAATCCGCGCGTCGCGCTGGAGCGACTGACGCGGGTAGCCGGACTTCGCCCGGCAGCGGTGCAGTTCACGCTGCCCGACTGGTGGCCGCCCAGCGACGACGAGGTCATGCGCTTTGCCGGCGGCCTCTGCGACGCCGCGCCTGAAACGCCGCTGGTGCTCTACAATCCGCCGCACGCCAAGCGCCACCTGACGCTCGACGGCATCGCCAGTCTGCGTGCGGCCGTGCCATCGCTGGTCGGCGCCAAGCTGCCGGGCGGCGACGCCGGCTGGTATGCCGACATGCGCCGCAAACTGGACGGATTTTCCGTCTTCGTCCCCGGCCACACGCTGGCAACAGGCTATGCTGGAGGGGCCCATGGCAGCTATTCCAACGTTGCCTGCCTCAACCCGAAGGGCGCGATGATGTGGTGGCAGATAATCCGCACCGACATGGCCGCCGCTGCCGAGGTCGAGGCCCGCATACAGGCCTTCCTCGCCGCACATGTCCTACCGTTTCGCACCCGTTACGATGTCAGCGATGCAGCACTCGACAAGGCGATGGCGGCGGCCGGCGGCTGGGCGCCGCTCGGCCCGCGATTGCTCTGGCCCTACAACTCGGTTCCCGACGAGGAGATCCCGACGCTGGCCAAGGCCGCTTACGCGACCTTCCCCGAATGGTGGTAATGTTCGATTTTACGAAACCGGTTTAGTAAAGCGGTTTACAAGCGCAATTTCCTGTGCTGAAATCCTCGCCTATCGGGAACGCTGAGCACAGTCGCCTCATGAAGAAACCCACCGCATCGACGATCCGGAATGTCGCGCATGCGGCTGGCGTCTCGGTCACCACCGTGTCGCGCCATCTGAACGGCCGCATAAAGCTGCCGGCGGAAACCAGCGAGCGCATCAGGGCAGCGGTTGCGGAACTGGAATATCGGCCCAACGCCATCGCGCGGCGCCTCAGCAAGGGCCGCAGCGAAACCATCGGCTTGATCGTTTCCGACATCTCCTACCCATTTTTCGCCGCCATCGCGAGTTCGGCGGAAGAAGAAGCAAGCCGGCTCGGCTACAGCCTGGTGATGTTCAACAGCCGCAACATGGCCGCCAAGGAACTGGGCTTCCTGTCGCGCATCGACGACGCGCAGGTCGACGGTATCCTGCTGATGACCAACCACCCGGACGACGGCGCGCTGGTCCAGAAGATCAATGCCTGCAGCAACGTCGTCCTGGTCGACGAGGATGTGCCCGGCGCCATTGCGCCGCGCCTGTTTGCCGATAATCGTCGCGGCGCCAGGCTGGCGACCGAGCATCTTCTTGATAATGGCCACAACGCGATCGCCTTTGTCGGCGGCCCGCCGGCGCTGCTCAGCAGCAAGGAGCGGTTCGGAGCCTTCGAGGAATGCCTCGAGCGCACAGGCGTGAAGCTGGATCCAGACCACGTCTTTTTCGGCGACTATGACGAAGAGTCCGGCCTGCGCGCCATCCTGCGGTTCGCTGCGCTCGACAATCCACCGACCGCAATCTTCGCCTCTGCCGACATGCTGGCGCTGGGGATTTTGCAAGGCTGCCGCAAGCTCGGCATCAGTGTGCCCGCCGATCTGTCGCTGGTCGGTTTCGACGACATCCGCAATGTCGACCTGCTTGATCCGCCGCTGACGGCCATCCGTCAGTCCGCGGAGGAATTCGGCCGTCGGGCGGTCGGCCTGCTGATCGACCACATCAACGGTGCCGAGATACCTGATGCGGCGCCGGTCGCGGTGAAGCTTGTCGTGCGCCACTCCGTGGCCGCGCCTCGTAAGGCACATTGGAAACTGACTGGAAACGCCTCGGCGGAAAACCGATCGCTGACGAGAGTGGGAACCTAGGCCATGATCCGAACCGAAGGTCCGCGTCAGCGAAAAGTGGGAACCGGTTTTCGGAAAGGTCATGGCCCAGAAAGACAACAGAGACGGATCAAATCCGCGAAACCTGCAGTCAACATCAACAATGGGAGAATGAACAATGACAATCTCGCATTTCGCACAAGACGCGGCTGAGATCGCGCTGGAAAAATTCACGCGCGGTGAAATCGATCGCCGCTCGTTCCTCGTCGCACTCGGCGGCCTCGGCCTTGCGGGCGCCTTGAAGCCGGGCATCGCCTTGGCCGATGCCTCCGAAATCGTCGTCTGCAACTGGGGCGGTGCGGCGGCGGATGCCTTCGCCAAAGCCTATGGCGACCCCTTCACCAAGAAGAGCGGCATGAAGGTGGTGATCGACGGGGCGGGGCCTGCGATCGGCACGATCCGGGCCATGGTCGAGTCCGGCAAGGTCATCTGGGATGCCACCGACGGCGGCATGATCGATTCGCTGACGCTGGGCAAAGGCAATCTGGTCGAGAAGATCGACTACACGATCGTCGACAAATCGCAGGTGCCGGAGAATTTCGCCGGCGAGTTCGGCGTCTCGAATTATGTCTATTCGAACGTGCTCGCCTATGACGCCGACGCAACCAAGGGTGCAGCACCCACCGGCTGGGCCGACTTCTTCGACACGGCAAAGTTCCCCGGCAAGCGCACCATGTGCAAATGGATCCAGGGCCAGCTCGAATTCGTGCTCATGGCGGACGGTGTCGCGCCCGCCGACCTGTATCCGCTCGACGTCGACCGGGCATTCAAGAAGCTCAAGCCTATGCTCGCCGACATCATCTTCTGGGAAGGCGGCGCTCAGACCCAGCAATTGTTCCGCGAGGGCGAGGTCGTGATGGGCAACATCTGGCACACCCGCGCCAATCTCCTGCACAAGGAAACGCCCGACAAGTTCAAGTGGATCTGGGAGCAGAACATCCTTTCGGCCAGCGCGTGGTCGGTTCCCAAGGGCAATCCCGCCGGCAAGAAAGTGTTCGAATTCATCAATTCGACGCTCGATCCGGCCGGCCAGCTGGTGCTGCTGCAGATCATGGGCAACGGGCCTTCCAACCCTAAGACGCTGGCCTTGATGACGCCGGAGGACGCGGCCGTGAACCCGACGACGAAGGAGAATGCTGCCTCGCAGATCATGCTCAATCCCGCCTATTACGCGGAACACGAGACCGAGCTCCAGAACAAGTACCTGGACTTCATCTCGAGCTGAGAGGGGCGAGCCGACAGGGAAGGGCTGCCACCGGCAAGGCGGCGGCCCTCATCCGATGCGAATTTGATCCAATGCGAAATTTCAAGACAACAGCCCTGCTGCTGACGGTTCCCGCCAGCCTGGTGGCGATCGGCCTCTATGCGGCGCCGATCCTGCAGGTTCTTGCGTTGAGCCTGACCGAGCCGAAGCCGGGTTTTGCCAATTACCAGAGCCTGTTCGCCAATGCCGCGGTCGGCCGCGTCGTCATGACGACGCTCAAAGTGTCGGTCATGACCACGGTGCTGACCGTGCTGGCGAGCTACATCGTCGCCTTCGCCATCATCCATATGTCGGCCGGCTGGCGCCGCATCTCGCTGTTCCTGGTGCTGGTGCCGTTCTGGATATCTGTGCTGGTCAGGGCGTTTTCCTGGATCACCATCCTGCGGCGCCGCGGCGTCCTCAACAGCGCGCTGACGGGTACGGGCGTGATCTCGACGCCGCTCGACCTTGTCTACAACCTTTTCGGCGTCACCATCGGCATGGTGCACTACATGATGCCGTTCGCCATCCTGCTGCTCTACGCCAATCTGTCCGACATCGACCGCCGCATCATGCAGGCGGCACGCTCGCTGGGCGCGCGGCCGGCAACGATCTTCTGGCGCGTCTGGCTGCCGCTTAGCCTGCCCGGCATTGCGCTGGCGACACTGTTCGTCTTCGTCTTCTCGCTTGGCTTCCTCGTCACGCCCGCCCTGCTCGGCGCCGGCAAGACCCTGATGATCGCCGAATACATCTCGGTGCAGATCTCGAGCACCTCGCGCTGGGACCTGGCAACATCGCTGTCGACCATGCTGCTTCTGGTGGTCGGCATCATCGTCTTTGCCGCCATGCGCAGCCCGGCGCTGCGCGCCGCCTTCGTCGCGAGGCCGCAGCAATGAAGCCCCGGCGCATCATCGAAGTTGGCCTGCCGCGCTTGCTGGCCTGGTGCCTGCTCGGCTTCCTGTTCGTTCCGATCCTGGTGGTGATCCCGGTCGCACTGACCGACCGCGATTATCTGTCGCTGCCGCAGGACGGCATTTCGATGCAGCATTTCGCGGCGCTTGCCGACTGGAGCAAGGGCTGGCTTCCCAGCATGCTGACCAGCGCCGGCATCGCGCTCGCCTGCGCCGCGATTGCCACGGCGCTCGGTGTCGCCTTCGCCGTTGGCGCCTGGGCGGCAGGAGGCTGGTGGCCGTCGTTGATGCGCATCCTTCTGCTGTCGCCGATGATCGTGCCGCCGATCATCTACGCCGTCGGCATGGTCAAGCTGTGGGCGCGGCTGTCGCTGCTCGACAGCTACACCGGCGTCATTCTCGTGCATGTCGTGCTGGCCTTGCCGCTGACCGTGCTGGCCATCGGTGCCTCGCTCTCCAATCTCGACCAGAAGCTGGTGCAGGCGGCGAGAAGCCTCGGCGCCAGGCCGATGACCGTGTTCGGCAAGGTGATCTTGCCCAACATCGTTCCGGGCGTTGCCGCCGGCGCGCTGCTCGCCTTCGTCGCCTCCTGGGACGAGATCACGGTGACGCTTTTCATCACCGGGCGCGCCGTCGTCACGCTGCCGCGCCGCATCTGGACCAGCATCCAGGATGCGGTCGATCCGGCGCTGGCGGCGATCGCTACCGTCCTGCTCGTCATAACCGTGCTGGCGCTTGCCGCACGCGCGCTGACCGAACGCCGGCACCAGAGATCCTAGTTCAAGCACCCCGCCGCCGGGAACAATCGAAAGGAAAGGAAGGCCTATGAGCACCGCAATGAGCGACAACGAATACCGCGAGAACAAGTTCTTCAGCATATTCGGCTCCGTCCCCGAGCCGGGCTTCGATACGGCTGAGGAACAGATCCCGGTATGGGGCCGCCATTGGGGTTGCTCGAACGATGTCGGCCGGTTGCGCGCTGTGCTGATGCACAGGCCCGGCGACGAGCTTTCCGTGGTCGAAAACAAGCCGATGCCTGAAATCGGCGGCTTCGGCGATCCGGAAAAGGGTTGGTACTGGATGGGCCGGACGATGCCCGATTTGCCCGCCATGCAGCGCGCCCATGACGAGTTCACCAATTTGCTGCGTTCGGAAGGCGTCGACGTCATCCTCGTCGACAAGGCCGCTCCTGGAGCGATGAAGCAGATCTACACCCGTGACAGCGTCATCGGCATTCCGGGCGGCGCCATCGTCACCCGCCTGGCCCGGCGGGTGCGCCGCGGCGAGGAACTGCCGGTGACGCGGGCGCTGGCCAAGGCCGGATGTCCGATCCTCGGAACCATCCACGGCTCGGCCGTCTTCGAAGGCGGCGGCTTTGCCTTCATCGATGCCAAGACGGCCGTCTGCACGGTGAGCATCGCCTGCAATCCGGAAGGGGTGCGGCAGGTCGAAAGCATCCTCGCCGGCCTCGGCGTGACGCTGATCAAGGTGCCGATGCCGGGATACCGTATTCACATCGACGGCGCCTTCATTATGGTCGACGTCGAGACGGCGATCGTCAATGTCAACGAACTTCCTTACCCGTTCATCGAATATCTGGACAAGCGCGGCATCAAGATGATCGAACTGCCTCCCGAAGACAGCGCCATGTCGCTCAACTGCCTGGCCGTCGCGCCCGGTCGCGTCATCATGCATGGCAGCCGCTCGAAGCGCTTGGCGGACAGGCTCGATGCCGCCGGCATCACCGTGCTGACCTGCAACTACGAGACGGTCGAGCTTGGCGGCGGTGGCCTGCATTGCTCGACGGCGCCGCTGATCAGGGACCCGATCTGACATGGTCCCGAACTGATATGGCCCGAAACTGATATGACCCCGGACTGACATGGCATTGCTGGTCATCGACGATCTGGCAAAGACCTACGACAAGGTCACTGCGCTGACCGGGATCAACCTCTCGGTCGAAGCAGGAGAGTTCGTCACCTTGCTCGGGCCTTCCGGGTCCGGCAAGACGACCTTGCTGATGTCGCTGGCCGGCTTCACCACGCCGAGCAAGGGCACGATCAGCCTCGACGGCAGGGATATCACCCGTGTCGACCCGGAGGACCGCAATTTTGGCTTCGTCTTCCAGGGTTATGCGCTGTTCCCGCATCTCTCCGTCGCCAACAACATCGCCTTCTCGCTTAGGGTCCGCAAATGGGAGAAGGCAAGGATAGCCACGCGGGTGACCGAGATGCTGTCGCTGGTCGGCCTCGACAATCTGGCCGAGCGCAAGCCGCGCGAACTGTCGGGCGGCCAGCAGCAGCGTGTCGCCATCGCTCGCGCCTTGGCCTTCGGGCCGCGCATCCTGCTGCTCGACGAGCCGCTTTCGGCGCTCGACCGTATGCTGCGCGAGACGATGCAGAAGGAGTTGAAGCGGCTGCATCGCGAGACCGGGGTGACCTTCGTCTACGTCACCCACGATCAGGAAGAGGCGATCGCGATGTCCGATCGTATCGCTGTGTTCAATCATGGCCGCATCGTCGAGATCGGACCGCCGCGCGACCTCTACAAGAAACCGTCGACGCGCTTCGTCGCCGGTTTTCTCGGCGAGAACAATTTTTTGACCGGCCACCGCGCCGATGACGATGAGACGATGGTCGAGGCGTTCGGCGCGCGCTTCGGCTTCCCCCTCCGAAAGGGCAGCCGCGAGCGGCCCGGCGATCGCCTGACGGTATGGGTGCGCCCCGAGGAGATCCGCATCGGGCAGGCGTCAGGCGATGAGATCGGCTTCCGGGCGACAGTGGTCGAGAATTCCTTTGTCGGCGCGCTCGAACGCATCGTGCTCCGGACGACGGCCGGCGAAGAGATGGTCGCGACGCTGCGCTCGGAAGCGACCGTCGCGGTCATGCCCGGACAAACTGTCGATTGCCGGATACATCCCTCCGCAATCGGCGTCCTGCCGAACGAAATCTCGATGCCCTGACCTCCCGAGAGAGCCCCATGATCAAGGCGACACCTTTCGATTTTCCCTATGACGGCAGGCTGGTTGCCGAACATACGGCCCTCGTCGTCATTGATCTGCAGGAGGATTTCCTGTCGACGACAGGCTATTTCGCCAAGCAGGGCTACGATCCGAGCCCGCTGCGAGCCATCCTGCCGACGGTCAGCCGGCTGATCGCGGCAGCCCGCGCGGCCGGTCTCAGGATCATCCACACCAGGCAAGGTTATCGGCCGGATATGGCCGACATGACGCCCTACGAGAAATGGCGGCGCAAGCGGGCCGGCCTCGAAGGAACCGAAATCCTGCTGCGCTCCGGCCCTGGCTTCCAGATCGTTCCGGAGATCGACGTCGCGCCTGAGGACATCATCGTCGACAAGACCTGCAACAGCGCCTTCACCTACACGGATTTCGAGCATGTGCTGCGCGCGCAAGGCATCACGCATCTCCTGTTTTCGGGATGCACGACCGACGTCTGCGTGCACACGACCTTGCGCGAGGCCTGCGACCGCAATTTCCAGTGCCTGACCATCTCGGATGCTTGCGCCAGCGGCGACCAGAAAGCGCATGAGGCAGCCCTGCACATGGTGACGGTCGAGAACGGCATCTTCGGCGCGCTGACCGATTCAGCCGCCGTTATCGCGGCGCTTTCGCAAATCTCCGGCAAGGTGCACTGATATGCTCGAAGAGACCGCCGGCACAGCCGCCGCAACCCAGACCGACCAACTTTACGTTTCGCTGATGCGCTTGACGGACAAGGGGCTGGCGGAACTGGCCGGCAGCCCCGATCGCAGGAAAGTCAGCGAGGAGCGCGTTGCAGCACTCGGCGGACGATCGGTCGCCTTCTATGCCACGCTCGGCGCCTATGACTTCGTCCAGATCTTCGAAATGCCAAGCAACGAGGCCATGCTGCAATATGTGCTGACGGCCCGGCGCGACGGTTTCGTCGAACCGCTGATCCTGCCGGCATTCGACCCGCCGGCTTTCGGCGCGATTGTCGGACGGGTCCTGAGATGACCGGCGCTTCAGCCGGCGCGTGCTTCCGGGGTCGGGCGCGATGCAAACGCGCCGGGTTGGGAGACATCGGCCTCGCGACGCGCCAGCGAATTGCGCAGCAGTGCGATCGCCTCGCGGCCGGCGGTCGCAATCTCGCGTGGCCTGTCGACGCCGACGATCATGAACTCCGTGATCCCCAAAGCGGCGTAGGAAAGCAGCGAAAGCGCGACCTGCGCCGGCGGCCCGGCAAGTTCGAGCGCCTTCTGGCAGGAAGCGGCCGGTTTGTCTTCCGAACGGATTCGGACGGGAAGCGCGAAACGCAGCTTGCCGGCCCGGCCGTGTTCGGCAGCAGCGCCGCGTACGCGCTCCATTGACTGGTGGATTTCTGCAAGCGAGCCAGGTGCCAGCTCGAACACGTCCGCATGCCTGCCCGCGACCCTGAGCGCAGTGCCCGACTGCCCGCCCATGCGGATGGTCACATCGGCACCATGCGGCCCCTTGCGCGGCACATAGCCGCCTTTGATGCTGTAAAAGGTGCCTTCATGGTCGAACGGCCTGTCGTTCGACCACAATCGCTTCAGCAGCACCAGATATTCATCAATGCGTTGCCAGACCACTGTGTGGCCGGCCGGACGTGCCTCGGCATCGTCGTCGCTCAGCGGCTCGCTGAGCATCCTGAGCGACAGCCGGCCACCGCTTCTCGCGTCGAGGGCAGCGAGTTGTCGCGCCGCCACGGTTGGTTCGATCACGCCTGCCCAATGCGTGAGCACGACCTCCAGGGACGAGGTCCGGTCCAGCGTCTGGGCGGCAAGGTCCATATTGGTCAGCAGCCCGGCCTGGTCGTCGATGACGATCCTCTGGAATCCAGCATCCTCGATCAGTGACAGCTTCGTCGCGGTCTCGACAAAGTCATAGAAAAAGCTGGCGTCGGCAGCGTGGATCTTACCGGGAACATGCGTGAACTCGATCGGCATTGCCATCTCCTCCATCACGTTGGAATCAGGGCGCGCAAATGCACACCGGCATTCGGTTCATCAACTCCGGAATTTCTGCAAACGGCAGGCCGCTATCCCGAGGAAGCCTCGATGATCAGAGCCTTGACAATCAGGGGATCAGCCCCAGTACCACTGCCCCGGTGAATACAAACGCAAGGGCAAAGACGAGATAGGCGAAAGCGCCGGCATAGGCCGGCCGCCAAACCTGGTCGGAACCCAGCCTTTGGCCTTTGCGGGCAGTCTGAGCGTTCTGGCTATAGGACATATCGACCTCCGTCTCGGCGCTTAATCTATAAAATCAGTAGACTTTGTCGAGTGCTATTTTCGCGCGATCCTTAGAACAATTTTCTCCAAATGATAGACACATTAGTGCTTTTACTGCTTAGCGCTGCCTTTTGCGGCATGCCGGGGTGACGGCAGGAAACGTCAGGTCCACGTGTCTGTGGCTCCTTGGCCATCCAATGGATGAGGGATAGCATCGCTTTAGCGGAAAGCCGCGACGTCACGGCAAGGCAGCAGGGAGCAAACCATGGGGACAAGACTGGCCGGCAAGGTCGCCATCATTTCGGGCGGCGCGACGGGAATGGGCGGTGCGGCCTCGGAGCTTTTCGCGGCCGAGGGCGCCAAGGTGGCGATCGTCGACCGCAACGGCGAAGCGGCGGCGGCTACCGCAGCGGCAATCAGGCAACGCGGCCATGTCGCCGAGCACTGGGTCGCCGACGTATCGGATGAGGCGCAGGTCGAAGCGGCGGTGAAGGGCGCGACGGAAAAATTCGGCCCGGTTACGGTTCTGTTCAACCACGCCGGCACCATCGTCATCAAACCCTTCCTGGAGACCACGCTGCAGGAATGGGACTGGCTGCATGCCGTCAATGTGCGTTCGATGTTCCTGATGACGCGCGCCGTGCTGCCCGGCATGATCGCCGCCGGCGGTGGTTCCATCGTCTGCACCTCGTCGATCTCGGCGGTGGCGGCGACGCCGATGGAGGTGCTTTACGACACCACCAAGGGCGCCTGCCACATGTTCGCGCGCGCCATCGCCGTCGAGTTCCGCGACCGCAACATCCGCTGCAATGCGGTCTGTCCAGGCTTCATCAGGACACCGCATGGCCTGCGCGAGGTCGCCGATCTCGACAAACTCGGCGTCGATGTCTCCGACGCGGCAATGGCGGCGCAACAAGGGCGGATCGGCGAGCCGGAAGAGGTCGCGAAGGCAGCCCTGTTCCTGGCCAGCGACGAGGCCAGCTTCGTCAACGGCGCCCATCTGTTCGTCGATAACGGCTTCACCGCGATGTGAAAGGCGAAGCGCCGCTACCGCTCTTCGCGCCGGGACGGCTTGAGCAGCGCCGACGGGGCCACCGCATTGCGCGACATCACCGCCATAGCGACGATGGTGAAGATGAACGGCAGCATCAGGAAGGCCTCGTAGGGGATATGGCCAAGCCCGCTCGCCTGCATACGCAACTGCAAGGCGTCAACGAAGGCAAACAGCAGTGCCGCGCCTGCCGATCGCCACGGATCCCAGCGGCCGAAAACGACGAGCGCGATTGCCACCCAGCCACGCCCCGAAACCACACCGAAGGTGAAGGCGTTGAATTGCGCCATCGACAGGAAGGCACCGGCCAGTCCCATCAAGGCACCGCCGAGGATCACCGCCTGGAAGCGTGTTGCAATGACGCTGACGCCGGCAGAATCGGCGGCACGCGGGTTTTCGCCGACCATGCGCACCGACAGGCCCCAAGGTGTGCGGTAGAGCACGAAGGCGGCCAGCGGTATGGCCAGCATCGCCATGTAGACCAGCGAAAACTGGTTGAACACCGCCGGCCCAAGCACCGGTATGTCGGACAGGATCGGGATCGGCAGCGTCTCGAACCCCTTGATGTTCGGTGGCACCGATTGCTGTCCGAAGATCAGCCGGTAGAGGAAATAGGCAAGGCCCGACGAGAACAGCGTCACGCCGATGCCGCAGACATGCTGGCTGAGGCCGAGCGCTACAGTGAACAGCGCGTGCACGGCGCCCATCAGCGACCCGGTCAGCACCGCCGCGAGCACGCCGAGCCAGAGGCTGCCGCTGAGGCTCGCCGCGGTGAAGCCGGTCATTGCCGACAAAAGCATGATGCCTTCGATGCCGAGATTGAGCACGCCGGCGCGCTCGGAGAACATCTCGCCCAGCGTCGCAAAGGCCAGCGGCGTGGCGATGCGGATGATCGCGGCCAGGAAGCCGACCTGGAAGATCTGTTCCAGCACCACGCTCATTTGGCTATTCCCACGCGACGGAGGCGATAGGCGGTGAACAGCAGCGCCACCAGCATGGCGAGCAGCGCCGTTCCCTGGATGACATCGCTGAGGAAGGCCGGAACGCCGGTCGCCCGCGACATCGCCTCGGCGCCGGTCATCACCGCGGCAAGGAAGATCGCCGCCGGCACGACGCCGAGCGGATTGAGCCTCGCCAGCATGGCGACGACGATGCCGGAATAGCCATAGCCCGGCGAGATGTCGCTCATCACCTGGAAATGCACGCCGCCGACCTCGCCGACGCCCGCAAGGCCGGCCAATGCGCCAGACAACAGCGCCGTCGAAATCAGCACCCGCCCAACATTGATGCCGCCATAGCGCGCCGCCTCGGGGTTTTCGCCGGTGACCCTGATGCGGAAGCCGAGCGTGGTGCGCGCGACCACGAGCCAGATGACCGGTGCGGCGACCAGCGCCGCGACGACCCCGAGATGCAGCCGCGTGCCTTCGAGCAGCACCGGAAAATTGGCCGTATCCTCGATCGGCGGCGAGATCGGGTAGCCGCTGAAACTGTCCTTCCATGGCCCCTCGATCAGCGCCATCAGTGCGTAGAAAATGACCGAGTTGAGCAGCAGCGAGCTGACCACGTCATCGACCCTGAATTTTACCCGCAGCGTGGCGGGGATCAGGGCGACGGCCGCGCCGGCGGCAGCGCCCGCCAGCGCCATCAGCAGCATGGCGAGCGGCCCCGGCATCGGGATTGCACCGATGGCACAGCTCGCCACCGCACCAGCCAGCAATTGCCCTTCGGCGCCGATATTCCAGAATTTGGCGCGGAAGGCGACTGCCACGGCAAGTCCCGTGAAGATCATCGGCGCGGCACGCACCAGCGTTTCGGTGACGGCGTAGCTGTCGCCCAGCGACGCCGAAAACATAACGCCATAGGCCTCGATCACGCCGGCGCCAGCCAGTGCAATGAGGCCGCTGCACAGGATCAGCGTCGCGCCGATGGCGAGCAGCGGCAGCGCCAGATTGAACCAGGCGGGCGTTGAGGTGCGGGCCTCGAGACGGAACATCAGGCATGGCCCTCCGCTCCGGTCATCATCAACCCGAGTCTGGCGATGCTGGCGTCGGCGCTGTCCAGCGTGCCGACGATGCGGCCCTCATACATCACCGCGATACGATCCGAGAGCATCAGCAACTCTTCCAGATCCTCGCCGATGACGACGATGCCGCAGCCCTTGGCGCGCATGTCGAGGAATTTTTCGTGGATGAAGCGCGCGGCGCCGATATCGAGGCCGCGAGTCGGCTGCGAAACGATCAGCACCTTCGGATCGAAGGCGAGTTCGCGCGCCAGAAGCGCCTTCTGCAGATTGCCGCCGGAAAGCGCCCCGGCGCGCGTCATCGGCCCGGGGCAACGTATATCGTAGGCTTTGATCTGTGCCTCGGCGAAGGCGCGGATCGCATCCGGCTTGAGCAGGCCGTTGCGGCTGAACGCCGCCGTGCCGATGCGCGGCAGCACCATCGAATCGGCGAGCGGCAGATTGGTGACCAGTCCGGTCGTCATGCGGTCTTCCGGTATGCGGCCGAGGCCGAGCGCCTGGACTGTGCTCGGCGAGAACCGCGAAACTGTTTTGCCGGCTATGGTCATCTTCCCGGCATCGGGCGCACGCACGCCGGAGATGACCTCGGCAAGCGCGCGCTGGCCATTGCCGGAGACGCCGGCGATGCCGAGGATCTCGCCGCCACGAACCGACAGCGAAACATCGCGCAGCGCCATGCCGGAATGATGCGATGTCGAGATACCGTCGAGGGTCAGCACGGCCGCACCCGGCATCGACGGTCCTCTGGCCGGAGGCACGATCTCGTGGCCGCACATCAGCCGCGCCATCTCCGACGACGTGGTGCTGGCCGGCGCATCGACGCGGCCGGCAACGCGCCCATGCCGGAGCACGACGCAGCGATGCGTCAGCGCTCGCACCTCGTTGAGCTTATGCGAGATGAAAATGATGCCGAGCCCTTGTGCCGCCATCGAGCGCAGCGCCGAAAACAGCCCGTCGACCTCGGTTGGTGCCAACACCGCCGTCGGCTCGTCGAGGATCAGCAGCCTTGCGCCGCGAAACAGCGCCTTGACGATTTCGAGCCGCTGTTGCTCGCCGACCGACAGCGCCGAGACGGGGAGGTCCGGGTCGAGCGTCAGCCCGTGCTGGCGGCCGATCTCGGCGAGCCGCGCCAGCCCGCCGGCGCGGTCGATCCGGCCCGATCTGCCGGGAATGCCGATCAAGAGGTTCTCCAGCACCGAAAGCCGCGGTGCGAGATGAAAATGCTGGTGCACCATGCCGATGCCGGCGGCCAGCGCATCGGCCGAACTGTTGATCGCCACCGACCGGCCCTGCACCAGGATCTCGCCGGCATCGGGCGCATAGGCGCCGAACAGCACGTTCATCAGCGTCGTCTTGCCGGCGCCGTTTTCGCCGAGCAGCCCGAGGATTTCACCCGGCGCGACACTGAGATCGACGGCCTCGTTCGCCTTGACGGCGCCAAAGCTCTTGGAGATGCCGCGCATTTCGATGAGAGGGGCAGGCGTTGACAAGGCGGGATCCTGGTGGCGTTGACGCCGATATCCCTCCCCCTTGAGGGGAGGGTGCCGAGCGAAGCGAGGCGGGAGGGGTCCCCTCAGCTGCCTCGACGTTTAGACCGAAAAAGATGGAGCGCGTCGCCGAGGACCCCACCCGGCCCTGCGGGCCACCCTCCCCTCAAGGGGGAGGGATGCGCCGCTCAGTCTGAGACCGGCGTATTCTCATCGACGTCGACGCGGAAATTGCCGTCGAGGATCTCGGCCTTCTTCTTCTCGACCAGTTCCTTGACCTCGGCCGGCAGCGTCTTGTCGAACTTGTGGTAGGGCGCGAGGTAGGAGCCGCCCTTGGCCATGCGCGAGAAATCGCCGTAATCCTGCGCGGTGAAGACGCCGGCCTTGACCAGCTTGATCGCCTGCTCGACGGTCGGATACATATCCCAGACCGGCCCGGTGATCACCGTGTCGGGGCCGAGGCTCGACTGGTCCGACATGTTGGAAATGGCGAGGATCTTCTTCTCCGCCGCCGCTTCGATGACGCCGAAGCGCTCGGCATAGATGACGTCGACGCCTGCGTCGATCTGGGCGACAGCCGCTTCCTTTGCCTTTGGCGGATCGAAGAACGAGCCGATGAAGGCGACCTTCTTCTTGATGTTGGGATTGACCTCTCTGGCGCCGGCAAAGAAGGCGTTGACCAGCCGGTTCACTTCCGGAATGCCCATCGCCGCGACGGCGCCGATCGTGCCTGACTTCGACATCTTTCCGGCGATCATGCCGGACAGATAGGCCGGCTCATGGATCCAGTTGTCGAAAACGCCGAAATTCGGCTCGGCCGGCCCGGCGCCGGAGCCGAACAGGAAGGCGGTCTTCGGGAACTGCTTGGCGGTCCTGCGCGATTCGCGCTCGGCGGCGAAGGCATCGCCCAGCACCAGCTCATAGCCGCCTTGCGCATATTCGCGCATGACGCGGCTGAAATCGGCGGTCTGCACCTTCTCCGACCATTTGTATTCGATGCCGAGTTCCTTCTCGGCCTTCTGCAGGGCAACATGGATCTGGTTGTCCCACGGCTCCTCGATCGGCGTGGCGAAGATCGCCGCCACTTTCAGCTTCTTGGTCTTGGCAAAGGCGCTGCCAGGCAGCATCGCTGCCGCTAGGCCGAGCGCGCCCAGCTCCAGCACGTTGCGTCGCGAAAGCCCTTCGCGTTTCGATTGGATTCTGCTCTTCCCGTTGTCCATTGCATGCCCCTCTGATTGGCGCCGTGTCGAGCCGGCTCTCTTCTCTGGAATATCGGCGAAGGAACTATGGAGCGGTGCCCGGCTTTTGTCCACATGGTCAAATTTGAGTGGGCGGAACGCGCCATTAAATGGCCCGGCAAATCGACGCTTGCTCACAATCTCTCCAGCGCCACCGCGATCGCCTGGCCGACCCCGATGCACATGGTGGCGAGGCCGTAGCGGCCGCCGCGTTCGCGCAGTTCCAATGCCGCCGTGCCGGTGATGCGCGCTCCGGACATGCCGAGCGGATGGCCGAGCGCGATGGCACCGCCATTCGGGTTGACGTGCGCCGCATCCTCGGCAATGCCGAGCTGGCGCAGCACGGCGATGCCTTGCGAGGCGAAGGCCTCGTTGAGCTCGACGACATCGAACTGTTGCGGCGTCAGGCCGAGCCGGGCACACAGCTTTTGCGTGGCCGGCACCGGGCCGATACCCATGATGTGCGGCGCCACGCCGGCGGTGGCACCGCCCAGAATACGGGCGATCGGCGTCAGCCCATATCTTTTCGCGGCGGCTTCCGAGGCGATGATCAGCGCCGCGGCGCCGTCATTGACGCCCGAGGCATTGCCGGCCGTAACCGTGCCGCCTTGTCGGAACGGCGTCGGCAACTTGGCCAACGCTTCGATCGACGTGCCCCCGCGGGGATGCTCATCTCTGTCGACAACGACCGGATCGCCCTTGCGCTGCGCGATCGTCACCGGCGTGATTTCCTTTGCCAGCCGGCCATTGGCTTGTGCGGCTACAGCCTTGTCCTGGCTGCGCACGGCAAATGCGTCCTGGTCGGCGCGGGAGACAGCGAACTCTTCCGCCACGTTCTCGCCGGTCTCCGGCATCGAATCGACGCCGTATTGCTTCTTCATCAGCGGATTGATGAAGCGCCAGCCGATCGTGGTGTCGTAAATCTCGGCATTGCGCGAAAAGGCGGTCTCTGCCTTCGGCAGCACGAACGGAGCGCGGCTCATCGATTCGACGCCGCCTGATATCATCAGCTCCGCCTCGCCGGCCTTGATGGCGCGGGCAGCAATTATCACCGCATCCATGCCCGAACCGCAGAGACGGTTGACGGTCGAGCCCGAAACCTCCTTGGGCAGGCTGGCCAGCAGCAGCGCCATGCGCGCCACATTACGATTGTCCTCGCCGGCCTGGTTGGCGCAGCCATAGACGATGTCGTCGATGGCAGCCCAGTCGATGTTTGGATTGCGCTCGACCAGCGCCTTCAGAGGGATAGCGCCGAGATCGTCGGCACGGACCGCCGACAACGAACCGCCGAAGCGTCCGATCGGCGTGCGGATGTAGTCGCAGATATAGGCCTCGGCCATTATGCAGCCTTCCCGTTTGCGCTGATGGTTTCTGCTCGCGACCCAGCCATGTTGGCCGCATTCTCCTTGAGACGAAAGCACATCTCGCCGCCGGCCGTTAGGCCAAAGAGAATTTCAGCTGCCGCCCGCCGGGAGCGGCGGATCAGCCGATGCTTTCTCCACCGTCGATCACCAGCGCCTGACCGGTCATGAAGGACGAGCGGTCGGAGACGAGGAACAGGATCGCTTCGGCGATTTCCTCCGCGCTGGCCCAGCGCTGCATGGGAATTTTGGTGCGGACATAGTTCTCGATCGCTGCCCGCCCGCCCATCTGCGCGATGAACGGCTCGTTGAAGGGCGTATCGACCCAGCCGGGGCACAGCGCGTTGATGCGGACATTGTGTTTGGCATAGTCGAGCGACATCTGCCGGGTCATCGCCACCACTGCATGTTTTGACGTTGCGTAGGCGATCATTTCGCGGTCGTAGAACACACCCGAATTCGAGGCGGTATTCAGGATCACCCCGCCGCCTTGCGCGATCATCGACGGCATGACCAGCCTGGCCGCGAGGAACTGCGCCCGCACATTGATCCGCCAGGAGGCATCCATGCCGTCGGCGCCGACTTCGGTCAGCGTGCCGCCGACCTGGATCCCGGCATGATTGTGCAGGATGTCGATCCGCCGATGCCGGCCCAGCGTTCCCGCAATGAGCTGCTCGACCGCCGCATCCTCGCCGACGTCGGTGGCGACGGCCTCGGCCCGACCGCCGGCCGCACGAATGTCGGAAGCGGTTGCTTCCCCCGCCGCCTGGTCCCTGTCGGCGATCACCACGAGCGCGCCTTCCCTGGCCATCATCATGGCGCCGGCACGCCCGATCCCCGACCCGGCACCCGTCACCACGGCGATGCGATCTCTCAGAATCATGTTTTTTTATCTTTCAGTGTGATGGTTTTCGTTGCCGCAGTTGCCATTGGGCAAGCACCACGAGCAAAACGGAGGCGACGAGCACGATCGTCGCGATGGCATTGATCTCCGGCGTGACCCCGCGCCGGATCGAGGCGAAGACATAGATCGGCAATGTCGTCTGTGCGCCGGCGACGAAGAAGGCGACGATGAAATCGTCGAAGGAGAATGTGAAGGCGAGCAGGAAGCCGGCGATCACCGCCGGCATGATCTGCGGCAACACGATGCTGCGGAACGTCGTCAGCGGGGTGGCGTAAAGATCGCTCGAGGCCTCGACCAGATTGCGGTCGAGGCTGCCGAGGCGCGTGCCGACAATCATCGCCACCAGCGCCATCGAAAACAGCCCGTGCGCGGCGATGATCGAGCCATAGCCGAGCGCCAGGCGCGGTGGCTGGTCGTTCGGCCACAGCGAAGCGACAAACGGGTTGACCACCCCGAATAGCTGGACCAGCGCGACCAGCGTCGAGATGCCGATGACGACACCAGGAACGACGATCGCAGCACCCAAAAGCGCATCGAACACGGCTCGCGTCCGCACGCCGACACGCGCCAGGCCAAGCGCGGCGGCCGTGCCGCACAGCGCCGCCAGCAAGGCGCTGGTCGTGGCGATGAACAGGCTGTTCTTCAGCGCTTCGACCAGGAACGGGTTTGCCAGGGCCTTGCCGTACCATTGCACCGAGAAGCCAGTGAACTCGCTGGCGTGGTGGCCGGCGTTGAACGAAAACAGCACCACCAGCGCGATCGGAAGGTAGAGAAAGGCAAAGACTGCAACGACGAAGGCACGCATCAGATCAGGTCCACCCGGCGGGCACCCGAAAGCCGGGTCGAAATGCGGTTCGCGGCAAGCAGCACGACCACTGAAACCGCCACAAGTGTGATGGCGATTGCCGATCCGAATGGCCAGTTGCGCGATTGCAGGAACAGATCGACCAGCGCGTTGCCGATGAAGAAGACCTTGCCGCCGCCGAGTAGCGTCGGGATCAGATATTCGCCGAGCAGCAGGATCATGACCAGCGAGAAGCCGGTCATCACACCTGGCAGCGACAGCCGCAGCGTCACGCCGAGGAATGTCGAGATCGGCGTCGCGCCGAGATCGGCGGAGGCCTCCAGCAGCCGGCGGTCGAGCCGCTCGAGGCTGACATAGATCGGCAGGATCATCAGCGGCAGATAACCATAGACGATGCCGAGCAGAACCGCTCCCGGCGTGTTGATCAGCCGCACGTCCTCCATCCCGACATAGGCCAGCAGAGCTGGGATGCCGCGCCCGCCAAGCACATACATCCAGGCATAGGTTCGCATCAGCAGGCTGGTCCAGAACGGGATGACGACAAGCGCCAGCAGGATCAGCCGCCACCGTTCGGGTGCGCGCAAAGCGAGGTAATAGGCGACCGGATAGGCAACGAGAAGACAGGCCAGTGCGCCCGCCGGCGCCAGCACCATGGTGTTCCAGAAGGCGGTCGCCCGCGCCGGAAGATTGGCAAACTGCGCCAAGGTGAAAGCGGCCTGATAGCCGCCTTCCGGCGCCCGCTCGCCGACGCTGAAAACGGCAATCGCCACGAACGGCAAAACTAAAAACACCACCAGCCACGCCGTTGCTGGACCGAGCAGCAGGGCGGTCAGGAGATTGTGACGGAGGACGTTGCTGCGCATTGAAAAAAAGCCGCCCGGGTGCCGGCGGACATCTGTCCGCCGGGGAGTTGCCTGCATCGAGCCTGTGGCCTGCCCGGTTCAAGCCGACTTGAAGCGTGCCATCAATTCGGCCCGGCCCGGATCGGTTAGCGTCGCAGCCGCACCGAATTCGAGCGGCTTCAGCAGATCCGCCGCCGGATAGAGGATCGGATTGTCCAGCACCTCCTTGGGCAGCAGCGCATTGACCCGCGCATCGGTGGAAGGCGCACCGTTGGCCAGGTGCTCCTTGACCGCGACTTTCGGGTTCATCAAATAGTTGAGCAAGGCATAGCCGGCAGGCTTGTTCGGCGCATCCTTGGGTATTGCGTAGAAGTCGGTCCAGATCTCGCCGCCTTCCTTGCCAAGCACGTAGGCGATTTCGGGGATGTCGCGGTGGAGCTGCGCCCCGTCATTGGTCCAGCACATCGTCATCCACGCGTCGCCGGCACGCATCGACGGCTGGTAGTCGCTAGAGACCGCGAACAGATGCGGCTTGACCTTCAGCAGCAATTCCTCCGCCTTGGCGAGTTCCTCCGGCCTCAGCGAGTTGAACGAGAAGCCGAAATATTTCAGCGCGTTGCCGATCGTGGTCAGCTGGTAATCATGAACCATGGTCCGGCCGTCGCCCTCCGCCATGGCCGTGTCCCAGAATTCCTTCCAGCTCGTCATCGGCTTGGTCAGTTTCTTGGTGTTGACGGCAAATCCGGTGGTGCCCCAATTCTTCGGCACAGCGTAGGTCACCCCGTCGATGGTGCCTTCCCCAGTGAAGCGCGGGTCTTCTTGCGAGCCGTCATAATTGGCAAGCTTGGCCATATCCAGGGCTTCGATGATGCCAAGCTTCTTGTAAGTCGAGATCGTGTAGTTGGTCGGAACGAAAAGGCTCCAGCCCGAGGCGCCGGCCTGCAGCTTGGCCAGCATCTCCTCGTTTGACCCGAACACGTTCACCTCGACGGCAACGCCGGTTTCGGCCTTGAAATTCTCGAACGTCGCCGGGTCGTGATAATTGGGCCAGGTGGCAATCGACATGCGGTCGCCAAGCCCCTCCTGGGCGAAGGCTGGCGACGGCATGATGCCGAGTTCGCGGGCCATTACTGCCGTTGCGATGCCTAGGCCGGTGAGGCCAAGGAACTCGCGGCGGCCGATGGAACCGCGCTTGAGGCGCATCAACTGGTCGACGAATTTTTCAGGGCTTATCGGCAGTCCGTCACGATACGATTTCGACATTTTTGTTTTCCCTCTGGTTGGTCCCGTTATTCTCCGGAAACGCCAGCGGCGTTCCGGCTGTAAAGCCGACGGCGACGGGTTCACCCGGCTTGAAGAGATTTCCACCGCCAACCAGATGATCGGCCTTGGCGAGCAGCGTCCCGATGCCTTGGACCTCGATTGCATATTCCGCGGTGGAACCGAGAAAGATCCGGTTGCGGACAAGCCCGTTCAGCCGGCCGCTTCCGGGCGCGCCGAGACTTAAGGATTCAGGACGCAGGCTTACCGAGACGGCTTCGCCCTGGGCTAGCGAAGTGCGCTTGCGCGCGGCGATGACGGTGCCGTCGGCAAGCGCTACCTCGACGAGCTTGCCCGAGAGCCCGACGACCTTGCCGCTCAAGAGATTGGTCTTGCCGACGAAATCGGCGACGAAGAGGTCGGCGGGTTCGTCGTAGATTTCGCTCGGCTGCCCAAGCTGGACGATGCGCCCGCCATTCATGACGCAGACGAAATCGCTCATCGACAGTGCCTCTTCCTGATCGTGGGTGACCAGGACGAAGGTGATGCCGATCTCGCGCTGCAGGTTCTGCAGCTCTATCTGCATGTCGGTGCGCAGCTTCTTGTCGAGCGCCGCCAGGGGCTCGTCGAGCAGCAGCACCGCCGGCTTGTTGACCAGCGCCCGCGCCAGGGCGACACGCTGCTGCTGGCCGCCGGAAAGCTCATGGATCTTGCGGCGTCCATAGCCGGCAAGCCGAACCATGGCGAGCGCCTCGCCTGCCTTCAGGCTGATCTCCCGCGACGACAGGCGCGGCCGCGCCTGGCGTAGGCCATAGGCGACGTTGTCCGCCACATCCAGATGCGGAAACAACGCATATTGCTGGAACACCATGTTGACCGGCCGCCGATAGGGCGGCGTGCCGGCCATGTCGCGGCCACGGATGAATACCACACCTTCGCTTGGCTGTTCGAAACCGCCGATCATGCGCAAACAGGTTGTCTTGCCGCAGCCGGACGGCCCGAGCAACGCGACAAAGGCAGACGGCGGGATGGCAAGATCGATGCCGCTGACCGCGATCACGCTGCCGTAGCGTTTGGTGACCCCGCGAAACTCGATGTCGGGCACTGCGGTCAAAGCTGCGGGCTCCAGCGGCTAGTTGGTCTCGAAACGCTATCAGAGCCAATGGCGGCTAGTATATACCTCCCAGGTGGTATATTTCATCTATTTTCTCGTCTGGAGGGGTATGAATTGGGCGTTTCACGCAGGGATGAATACAGCCGGCTCGCTGCGCTCATCGCAGCGACGCGGGAGACGAGCGGCGAGCTTTTCGGCAAGGCGATGGTCGCCTGGCTCCGCCAGCATGTCAGCTTCGATCATTGCGTGATCTTCGGCTATCGCGGCGCCTCACGCCCGCCGCTGCTGTTCGAGACATTCTCGCCGGCCGAAAGCCACGTCTTCGTCGCGCTCTATCAGGAAGGGCCTTATCTGCTCGATCCGTTCCACCATGCGGCAGTCGAGCGCAAGGAAGGCTTTTGGCGCATGCGCGAATTGGCGCCGGATCGCTTCTATGCCAGCGAATATTACCGCTCCTATTACAGCCAGACCAGGCTTGCGGAGGAGGTCGGCTTTTTCGTGCCGCTGCCGGGAAAGGACGCGCTGGTGGTCTCGCTAATGCGATTGCGCGCTTCGGGGCCGTTCGGAACCGCCGATGCCAGGTTGCTGCGCGACATGGCGCCTGCGGTGATCAGCCTCGTCAGGCTGCGCTGGCCTACCCTTCCGGCTGACGGACCGGTTGGGACGAAGCAAGACGAGGCGATTGCTCCGGTCAGTGAGTTCGAACGTGCTCACATCTGGAAGAGCCTTTCGCTCACGCCGCGCGAGCAGCATGTCGTCGATCTGGTGCTTCAGGGCCATTCCACGGAATCGATTGCCAGGGCGATGCGCATCGTGCCGGGAACCGTAAAAGTTCATCGCCGCAACATTTACCGCAAGCTCAAGATAAAGTCGCAGGCGGGTCTGTTCGCGCGTTTTGTCGAGATCATGGACGCACGGATTCGGTAGTCCCAAGTTCAGCCGGCAGCGCCGTCCCAGGAACCGGTTTCGGCCATCTGCCTGAGCCGGGGTGCCACTCGAAAGACATCCTTGCCGGTCTGCTGGTGCCAGTGATCCAGCCGCCGGATGATCTTGTCCACGCCTTCGAGGCTCGCCCAGAACATCGGCCCGCCCTTGCCGACCGGGAAGCCGTAGCCGTTGACCCAGACGACGTCGATATCGGAGGCGCGGGCGGCAATCTTTTCCTTGAGGATTTTGGCGCCCTCGTTGATCATCGGATAGAGCGTCCGCTCGACGATCTCCTCGGCGCCGATCGCGCGCGGTGCAATACCGCGCTCGGCAGCCTTGTTGCGGATCAGCGCCTCGACGTCGGGATCGGGCAGCGGCGTGCGCGAACCGCCTTCGTAGCGATAGAAGCCGCTGCCGGTCTTCTGGCCGAAATGTCCCTGTTCGCACAACGCATCGGCGATCACGGCCGTCTGGCCACGCGCCTTGCGGTTGCGCCAGCCTATGTCGAGGCCGGCGAGATCGCTCATCTCGAACGGCCCCATCGGCCAGCCGAAATCGGTGAACACCTGGTCGACCTGGCGCGGCATTGCGCCTTCCAGCAGAAGCGTCTCCAGTTCCGCACCGCGCGCCGCCAGCATGCGGTTGCCGACGAAGCCGTGGCAGACGCCGACGACGACCGGCACCTTGCCGATCCGCCGTGCCAGATCGACGATGGTCGCCAGCACGTCGGGCGAAGTCTTGTCGGCGCGGACGATTTCCAAAAGCTTCATGACGTTAGCCGGCGAAAAGAAATGCATGCCGAGGAGATCTTGCGGCCGCGACGTCGAAGCGGCGATTTCGCTGACGTCGAGATAGGAAGTGTTGGTGGCGAGGATCGCGCCCGGTTTGGCCACGGCATCGAGCCTGCCGAAGACATCCTTCTTGACCGCCATCTCCTCGAACACGGCCTCGACGATCAGGTCGCAATCGGCAAGATCGGCATAGTCGGTGGAACCCTTGAACAACCCAAGCCGTTGGCGCTTGGCGTCTTCGCTCAGCGAGCCGCGGATGACGGAAACGGCATAATTCTTGTTGATCGTCGCCAGCCCGCGCTGCAAGGCCTCGTGTGTCGCTTCCAGCAAGGTCACGGGGACGCCGCCGTTGGCGAACGCCATGGCGATGCCGCCGCCCATCGTGCCGGCGCCGATGACGCCGACCCGGGCGATCTTGCGCCTGACGACGTCCTTGCCGGCAATCTTTGCCGCCTCACGTTCAGCGAAGAACAAATGCCGCTGCGCGCGTGATTGGTCCCCGGCGACAAGCTTGACGAACAGGTCGCGCTCCGCCGCCAGCGCTTCGTCGAAGGGCAGCGTCAGGGCGTTGCGGACCGACTGCGCACAGGCGATCGGCGCCTCGAGGCCGCGTGCTTTGCCGGCAAGCACTGCCGCTTCCTTGTCGAACGCCGGCAAGTCGGCCCGGTCGAGGCGATCATTGCGGTCGCGCACCGGCGTGAACGGACCGCCTTTCGCGGCCGTTTCGCTGGCGAAACTCACCGCTTGCGCGGTCAGGTCGCCATCGAAGACGGCATCCACCAGGCCGGCGGCGAGCGCCTCGGCCGCACCGATCGGCGTTCCCGAAACGATCATGTTGAGTGCCTTCAGCGGACCAACCAGGCGCGGCAGGCGAACCGTGCCGCCGCCCCCCGGCAGCAGGCCGAGCTTGACTTCCGGCAGGCCGAGCCTTGCCGCTCGGTCGGCAACACGGAAATGGCAGCCGAGCGCCAGTTCCAGGCCGCCGCCGAGCGCAGTGCCGTGAATGGCCGCGACCGTCGGCTTGGCGATGGTTTCCAGCATGGCGACTAGGGCGCCTAGGTCCGGTTGCCGCGCCGGCTTGCCGAATTCGGTGATGTCGGCGCCGGCGACGAAGGTCCGCCCGGCGCATGCTATCACGATTGCTCCGACCGACGGCTCGTCGCGCAGGGAAACGAGCGCCTGCATCAGCGGCTCGCGCACATGGAAGCTCAGCGCGTTGACCGGCGGATTGTCGATGCTCACCACCGCGACGTTGCCGTGCCTTGTAGTGCTGACGAAATCGGACACGCAAACCTCACGCAATGATGTTGGCCAATAGCGCGACGGGATTTACAGCGCTGGCATGCGGATGGGAACCACGTGTTTTGCGGGCCGCATCGATATCCCCTCGCCGCCGGGTGGCCTTGCCTTAGCGCAGCGCCTTCTGCCCACCGGCGGCGGTGATGACGCCGACGATGATCAGCCCGGTCAGCACCAGGCGGACGCCGACGCTGACGCCGAACGTGTTGAGCATGGTCAACAGCAGCACCAGGAACAGCGCCGCGCCCCAGACCCCCGGCACATTGGCCTTGCCGCCCGCCACCGACGTGCCGCCGATGACGACGACGGCGATCGAGGCCAGCAGATACTCATTGCCGATATCGACATTGGCGCCGCGGAAATAGCCGGCGAGCAGTGCGCCGTCGAGGCCGCCGAGCGCGCCCGACAGCGTGTAGGTGAGGAAGCGGGTGCGGCCGACATTGACGCCGGCCAGCCAGGCAGCGCGGATGTTCTGGCCGATCGCCAGCACCGAGCGTCCGTAGATCATGCGCTGCAAAATGATGCCGGCGCCGATGGTGAACAGCACGGTGAGGATCGCCAGCACCGGGATGCCGAAGATCTGCCAGTTGGTGAAATCGGCAAAGCCCGGCGGCGGCTTGATCTGCAGGCCCCGCCCATAGCTGATATCGACCGACTGGATGACGAAGCTGGCCGACAGCGTCGCGATGATCGGCGGAATGCGCAGCGCCCAGATCAGCAGATAGTTGACGGCGCCGATCGCCATGCCGCAGGCAAGCGCTGCCAGCAGGCCGACCGCGATCATCGCATCATTGCCGTCCATGACCTTCATGGCGACGGCGCTGGCAAGGCCGATATTGGCCGGCAGCGATAGGTCGACATTGCCCGGCCCGAGCGTGATGACGAACATCTGCCCGACGCCGACGATGACGGTGAAGACGGCGAGCGATAGCGCCGCCGTGATCATGCCGCCGCCGCCATAGCCGCCGGTGAAGGCGATGGTCGCCAGCCACACCAGCAGCGCCCCGAAAAACGACCAGATCCAGGGTCTGGCGAGCAGTGTCCGCAGCGATGCCATGCTCACCTCTCCCTGCGGCTGATCAGCACCCGCGCCGCCAGCACGATGATCAGGATGGCGCCGTTGGCGGCGACCTGCCAGTCGGGCGGGATATGCATGAAGGTCAAAAGCGGGGAGGCGGCCAGCGCCAGCGTCAGTGCGCCGATGACGGCGCCGATCGGCGACACCCGGCCGCCGACGAACTCGCCGCCGCCGAGGATGACGCCGGCGATCGAAAGCAGCGTGTAGCCATTGCCGATATTGGCATCGGCCGAGGTGGTGATGCCGATCAGCGCCATGCCGGACAAAACGCCGAACAGGCCGGTCAGCGCAAACAGCGCGATCTTGGTGCGCAGCAGCGACCAGCCGGCGCGTTTGAGTGCGGCTGCATTGCCGCCCGATCCACGCAGGATGACGCCGTAGGAGGTGCGCATCAGGCCAAAGTGGACGACGGCTGCGATCAGCAATGCCGCGATGATCGGGAACGGAATGAAGGGTGGCTTGAAGGCCATCAGCGCCAGCAGCCAGTCCGGCGCCTTGCCGCCGGGCTTGGGCAGGATGAGGATGGCCATGCCCTGCCAGACAAAACTCATGCCGAGCGTCACCACGATAGAGGGCAGGTTGCGCAGATGGATCAGCGCGCCGAGCAGCGCGTAGACGCCGATCGACCCGAGCAGGATCACGACGCCGAGCAGCGGCGCGTCCTTCAGCCATGTCGCCGTCACGCAGCCGACGAAGCCGACAAAGGTGCCGATCGACAGATCGAGCTCGTTGCCGGCGATGACGAACATCTGCGCGATCGTCGCCAGAGCGATCGGGATCGCCAGATTGAGCATCAGGCTGAAACCGAAATAGCTGATGGCGCGCGGGTTGAGCCAGGCGATGGCGATGAGCACCAGCGCCAGCGACAGTGCCGGCAGCAGGCTGCGCAGCATGCGCGCCCGCCTGGTGGCGCGAGCCGAAGATTTTAGCCCATTCTCGACGGATACCGCTGTCATCTCAGGCCGCATCGCCGAACGACGACTGGATGATCTTTTCCTCCGTCAGTTCGTCGCGACGAAGGTTGGCGACGATCCGGCCGTTCTTGAACACATAGATGTGGTCGCAATTGTCGAGCTCTTCGGTTTCGGTGGTGTACCAGAGGAAAGTGCGGCCATGGCGAGCCTCCTCGCGCACCAGGTCGTAGACTTCGAGCTTGGTGCCGATGTCGACGCCGCGCATCGGATCGTCCATCAGCACGATCTTGGCGTCGGAGCCGAGCGCCCGCGCGAACAGCGCCTTCTGCTGGTTGCCGCCGGACAGCGAGAAGATGTTGTTGTTCATGTCGGGCGTACGGATGCCGATTTTCCGCTGCCACAACTCGGCGAGCTCGGCTTCGCGCTGCGGCGAGATCAAGAGGCCGTTGCGCAATCGCGCCAGCGAACGGATGCCGATGTTCTCGGCAATCGACCATTGCGGAAAAATCCCGTCCGACTGGCGGTCGCCGGCAACCAGCGCCACCGGCGCGGTGACCTCGATGCCGGTCTTGGCACGGGAAGCCGCAGCAAAGATAGCCAGCAAAAGATCGGTCTGCCCATGCCCGGCAAGTCCGGCAAGGCCGATGATCTCACCGGCACGGGCGACAAGCTCGTTGCCGTCCTGCTGTCGCGCCGGACGCGCCCGGACCCGCAGCGGGCCGGGCTCCGGCTTGCCGCTCGCAATCTCTGCGGCGGTCTTCTCGCGCGCCTCCGCTCCGCCCATCGCCGTCATTAGCCTGTCGCGGTCGAAGGCGTCGGCCTGCCCGGCGGCGACCACCTTGCCGTCGCGCATCACCACGATGCGGTCGGCATTTCCGAGCACTTCGCCCAACACATGCGAGATCAGGATGCAGCTCTTGCCGGCGGCGATGAAGCGGCGCACGAACGCCAGCAGCTGGCCGGCGGTATGCGCGTCGAGCGAGGATGTCGGCTCGTCGAGGATAACCAGCTCGAGCGGCTCCTGCGTGACCGTGAAGGCGCGCGCCACCTCCACCATCTGCCGGCTGGTGATGGAAAGATCACCGACGATGTCGGATGCCGAGATGCTGTGGCCGGGGAAGATCTCGTCGAGCTTGGCGGCGATCAGATCGGCCGCCTTGCGCCGCCAGCCGAAGCCATGCAGCGACGCGTGGTTGATCCGCGTGTTCTCGGCGACGCTGAGGTTCGGGCAGAGCGACAGCTCCTGGAACACACAGCGTATGCCGAGCTGCTGCGCGCGCGGCACCGAATAACTTGCCTCAACACCGCCGCGGACCGCGATCTGCCCGCTGTCAGGGGCAAGCGTGCCCGCCACCATATGCATGAGCGTCGATTTTCCGGCGCCGTTATGGCCGACGAGACCGACGCATTCTCCGGCACGAACGCTGAAATCGACACCGGCGAGCGCCCTGACGGCGCCGAAATGTTTTTCGGCTCCGACCAGTCTTATGATGTCCAAACTGACGGCGCCGAAAAGCTTTTCGGCGCCGTCCGGCCTGATGATGTCTGCATTGGCCTCCGGCATCCCTCAACGATACCCGGTTATCCGTGGCGGCAACAATAGTGCCATGCTCACTTGATGTTGGCCTTGATCGCCGCGATGGCGTCTTCCTGCGTGTATTCGTGGCTGGCGACGCCGCCCTTCGGAATCTTCGGCAGCGCGGCCTCGAAATCGTCCTGGGTGAAGGCAAGATAGGGCACCAGCAGGTCGTGCGGCACGTCGGTGCGGCCGTCGAGCACCTGCTGCGCCACCCAGAAGGCAAGCGTCGATACGCCCGGTGCGATCGATGCCGACCAGGTCTTGTAACCGTCCTTTTCCTTCTGCTCCTTCCACCACTGCAACTCGTCCTGGCGATTGCCCATGATGATGGTCGGGCGTGGCTTGCCGGCGGCGGCGAAAGCCTGCGCCGCGCCGTAGCCGTCACCGCCCTGGTCGACGACTCCGACAACATCCGGCAGCGAAGGCAGGATCGTCGCTACGGCTTTCTGTGCCGTGGTCTGGTCCCAGTCGCCGGTCACCGAGCCGACGATCTTGAACTCGGGATGGGCAGCGACGCCTTCAAGGATGCCGGCATGGATGGCATCGTCGATCGAGGTGCCGGCGAGGCCGCGGATTTCCAGCAGGTTGCCGCCCTTGGGCTGGAACTTGGCCATCTGCTCGACTTCCTGCTTACCCATGTCCTTGAAGTCGACGACGACGCGGTAGGCGCAGGGTTCGGTGACGATGCCGTCGAAGGAGACGACGACGATGCCGGCGTCGCAGGCCTGCTTGATGGCGCCGTTGAGCGCATCCGGAGACGCCGCGTTGATGACGATCGCGTCATAGCCCTGCAGGATCAGGTTCTGCACCTGGGCTGCCTGCGTCGGCACTTCCTTGTCGGCCGTCGTGAAGACGTCCGCGGCGCCGACAACCTTGTCGGCAACCGCCTTCTTGGTAACGATGGCGTAGCTGTCCAGCATCGCCTGCCGCCAGGAATTGCCGGCGTAATTGTTGGAGAAGGCGATTTTCTTGCCGCTGGTGTCGGCAAGCGCGGTACCTGCGGCGAGCATCGCCGCAAGAGCCCCCAAAGCGAATATTTTCCTCATGTCATACTCCTCCCGTGAGTTGCTGTCTTGCTGGTGGTTAATGGCTGGCTGGTGGGTATTGGCTGATACGCTCACAATCTTGTTTTTTATCTATTATCAGACAAATGCAGATAGGCGGCAAGCTGTCAACAGCAATCCATGGCCGGCGATCAACTTGCGGTGCAATCATTGAAACCGGTTCGACTCCTGGTCTAGGGATGACACTGGAGACCGATTGAATGGCGACGAACCTTGCCCCGGGTGCACCCGGCATTCCGGCGCGCTGGACCTCGAGCGCCAAGAGCGGCGTCGGCACCGCGCTCTCGCCGGCCTGCCCGATCTGGTTCACCATCAGCCACGGTATCCTCAACGAGATCTACTACCCGCGCCTCGATAGCGCCTGCACCCGCGATCTGGGGCTGATCGTCACCGGACCTGACGGCTATTTCTCGGAAGAAAAACGCGACGCCGAACACAGTATCGAACCCCTCGCGGACGGGGTGCCTGCCTACCGGCTGGTCAACACCGCAAGCGATGGAACCTACAGGATCGAAAAGCGCATCCTGACGGATCCGGAACGTCCCGTCTTGCTGCAGGAGATTATGTTCACGCCGCTCAAAGGCGCAGCCGCCGACTACCGCGTCTACGCGCTGCTGGCACCGCACCTCGTCAACGCCGGCATGGGCAACACCGCCTGGATCGACGACCATGAAGGACAGCCTGTCCTGTTTGCATCGGGACGCGGCACCTGCCTGGCGCTCGCCTCGTCGCTGCCGTGGAAGGTGTGCTCGGCCGGCTATGTCGGCGTCTCCGACGGCTGGCAGCAGCTTCGTCAAGGCGGCCGGCTCGATCTGGCCTGCCGCAGCGCCGAGGACGGCAATGTCGCGCTGACCGGCGAGATCGCCTTTTCGGCTGCGAACCCAAAAATATTGCTGGCACTGGGCTTCGGCACGACGCCGCAACAGGCGGCGCAAACTGCTTTCGCCAGCCTGAAGCAAGGTTTTGGGCCCGCAGCCAGATCCTACGTCGACAAATGGCGCAAATGGCAGGCCGGATTGCTGCCGCTGGACCGGCATGCGGCGTCCGGCCTCAACAGCTACCGCCTCAGCACGGCGGTGCTGGCGGCACACCGCTCGTCTGCCGGAGCAGCCGTTGCCAGCCTGTCGATCCCGTGGGGCTTCAACAAGGGCGACGACGACCTCGGCGGCTATCACCTGGTCTGGCCGCGCGATCTGGTCGAAACCGCCGGCGGCTTCCTCGCCGCCGGCGACCCGGCGGAAGCCTTGCGCATCCTTGGCTATCTGCGCGCGATCCAGGAGCCGGACGGCCGTTGGCCGCAGAACGCCTGGCTCGACGGATCGGCCTATTGGCCGGGCATCCAGATGGACGAATGCGCCTTCCCGCTGCTGCTTGCCGACGCACTGCGCCGCGCCGGGCATTTGCCGCCTGCCGCACTCTCCTCGTTCATGCCGATGATCGAGCGCGCTGCCGCCTATGTCGTGCGCAACGGCCCGGTCACCGGCGAGGACCGCTGGGAAGAAGACGCCGGCTACAGCCCGTTCACACTTGCGGTCGAGATCGCCGCATTGCTAGCGGCTGCCGACATGTTCGATGCCGCCAGCAAAACAGAGCCGGCAAACTATCTGCGCGAAACCGCCGATGTCTGGAACGATCAGATCGAACGCTGGACCTACGTCGCCGGTAGCTCCTCGGGCGATGAAGCCGGCGTCGAGGGCCACTATGTCCGCATTGCGCCGCCCGACAAAGCCGGCGCGGCATCGCCGAAAGACGGCTACGTCCCGATCAAGAACCGCCCGCCGGCGGATACGGACCGGCCGGCCAAGGCGATCGTCAGCCCCGATGCGCTGGCGCTGGTCCGCTTCGGCTTGCGGGCAGCCGACGATCCGCGCATCCTCGACACGGTCAAGGTCATCGACGCGCAATTGCGCTGCGAACTGCCGCAGGGCCCGCTCTGGTACCGCTACAATGGCGATGGCTATGGCGAGCATGCCGACGGCGCGCCCTTCGATGGAACCGGCCGGGGCCGGCCCTGGCCGCTGCTGGTCGGCGAGCGCGCTCATTACGAGCTGGCGGCAGGCCGTAGGGATAGTGCGGCAAGCCTGCTCAGGACGTTCGAGAACTCTGCCGGACTGGGCGGCCTGCTACCGGAGCAGGTCTGGGACGGTCCCGACATGCCGGAGCGCGAATTGCGGCATGGCGGGCCCTCCGGCAGCGCCAAGCCGCTGGTCTGGGCGCATTCCGAGCACATCAAGCTGCTGCGGTCGCTGCGCGACGGCACGGTGTTCGACATGCCGCCGCAAGGCGTCAAGCGCTATATCGAGGGCAGGACGGTGTCGCGCTTCAGGGCATGGCGCTTCAACCACAAGATCCGTACCATCCCGGCAGGCAAGGCGCTGCGCATCGAACTTCTGGCCCGGGCGGTGGTTCATTGGAGCAGCGACAATTGGGCAACCGTCCATGACACCGAGACCAGCGCGAATGCTTTCGGCATCCATCTTGCGGAATTGCAGGTTGCCGAGATTGCTCCGGGCAATAGCCCGGGCAATAGCATTGTCTTCACTTTCTTCTGGCCCGATAGCGGCCATTGGGAGAATGCTGGCTTTTCTGTCGGCATCGGCGATACCGGATAGAGCATGATCCCGCAAAGTGGAGACCGGTTTTCGGAAAAGATCATGCTTCAATCACAGCGCCACTAGATCATCGATCCCTCAAGTAAGGCAGGACGAGACCATGCAGATAGGAATGATGGGACTGGGCCGGATGGGCGCCAACATGGTTCGGCGCCTGCTGCGTGATGGCCACGAATGCGTCGTCTACGATATTAACCCGGCCAGCGTCGCCGCGCTTGTGAGCGCCGGCGCGGTCGGAGCCGCCTCGATGGAGGAGTTCGTCGGCAAGCTGGCGAAGCCGCGCAGCGCCTGGCTGATGCTGCCGGCGGCGATCACCGGCAAGATCGTCGACCAGGTGGCTGCCCTGATGGAGCCGGGCGACATCATCATAGACGGCGGCAATTCCTATTATCACGAGGCCGTCGACCACGCCGCGCGCCTCGCCTTGAAAGGCTTGAGCTATGTCGATGTCGGCACCAGCGGCGGTGTCTGGGGCCTCGAGCGCGGCTACTGCCTGATGATCGGCGGCCCCGACAGCGCGGTCCAGCATCTCGATCCGGTCTTTGCAACGCTGGCGCCCGGCGCCGACGCCGCTTCGCCTGCCCCTGCCAAGGACGCCGGAACCGCTCCCTTCGGCTATCTCCACTGCGGACCAAGCGGCGCCGGCCATTTCGTCAAGATGGTCCATAACGGTATCGAATATGGCGTTATGGCCGCCTATGCGGAAGGCATGAACATCCTGAAGTCGGCGAATGCCGGCAAACGGCAGCGCACCGCCGACGCCGAAACCAGCCCGCTGGAAAACCCGCAATATTACCAGTTCGACATCGACATCGCTGAAGTGGCCGAGGTCTGGCGGCACGGCAGCGTCATCGGCTCGTGGCTGCTCGACCTGACGGCCGGCGTACTGAAGGCCGATTCGTCGTTGACGCAGTTCGGCGGGCGGGTCTCGGATTCCGGCGAAGGCCGCTGGACGCTGAAGGCGGCGATCGACACCGGCGTGCCGGCGCCGGTGCTGTCCTCGGCGCTGTTCGACAGGTTCTCCTCGCAAGGCGAATCCGAATTCGCCGACAAGCTTCTGTCCGCCATGCGCTATGCCTTTGGCGGCCATGTCGAAAAACCCAAGGCCGGCTCGTGACGGGCGACAGGGAGGCACGCCCATGAGCCAGGAACGATCGGACACGCTGGTGCTTTTCGGCGCCACCGGCGATCTCGCCCACAAGAAGATCTTCCCCGCCCTTTACGCCATGGTGGCCAAAGGGACGCTGAACGAGCCGGTGATCGGCGTCGCCTTCGATCCCTGGGACTTCGCCAAGCTGCAGGCGCGCGCCCGCGACGGCATCGTCAACGCCTTGGGCAGCATCGACGACAAGATCTTTGCCAGGCTTGCATCGCTGCTGCGCTATGTCAGCGGCGACTATCGGGCGCCTGCGACCTTCGAGAAGCTGAAGACCGCGCTCGGCAGCGCTGAGCGGCCGCTGCACTATCTGGCGGTGCCGCCGGCGATGTTCGAGGTGGTCGTCCAGGGGCTGGAGCAGTCGGGCGCCGCCCAGGGCGCGCGCCTGATGGTGGAAAAGCCGTTCGGCCACGATCTGCAATCGGCGCGCTGGCTGAACCGGGTGCTGCATCTGGTCTTCGACGAGAAGTCGATCTTTCGCATCGACCATTATCTCGGCAAGGAGGCGATCCAGAACCTGCTCTATTTCCGCTTCGCCAACTCCTTCCTCGAGCCGATCTGGAACCGCAATTACGTCGAGAGCGTGCAGATCACCATGGCCGAGGATTTCGGTGTCGAGGGCCGCGGCCGCTTCTATGACGAGGTCGGCTGCATTCGCGATGTCATCGAAAACCATCTGCTCAACATCCTCTTGCTGCTCGCCATGGAACCGCCGGTCGGCCGCTCGGCCGACGATCTCATCGACGAGAAGGTGCAGGTCCTGCGGGCGATCCGGACGCTGACCAGGGACGATGTGGTGCGCGGCCAGTTCGACGGCTATCTCAACGAGCCGGGCGTGGCGCCGAACTCGCCGGTCGAGACCTTCGCGGCGGTGCGCTTTTTCGTCGATACCTGGCGCTGGCAGGATGTGCCGTTCTTCATTCGCGCCGGCAAATCCCTGCCGGTGCACGCCACCGAGGTCATCGTGCGGCTGAAGCGGCCGCCGCTCGACGTCTTCGATCCGATCAAGCCCGGCGACTGCAATCACGTGCGCTTCCGCATCGATCCTCAGGTGGCAATCTCGATCGGAGCCCGGCGCAAGGCGCCCGGCGATGACATGGTCGGTGAGCAGGTCGAGCTCACCGCGCTGGACGATTCGAAGGGCGACATGCCGCCTTACGAGCGGTTGATCGGCGACGCCATGAACGGCAACGGCCAGCTGTTCACCCGCCAGGACGCCAGCGAGCTCGCCTGGCGCATCGTCGGCCCGGTGCTCGGCGACACCACGCCGCCCCCTGTCTACGCGCCAAAGACGTGGGGGCCGGCCGAAGCCATGGCTGGATTCGGGCCGCCGAACGGCTGGATCAATCCAGCGAAATGAGTTCTGGGAGGCGAAAGCGATGGCCAAGGCGGTGAAGCAACCGGCATCGGAGGAAGAAAAGATCGTGCTTGCGATCGATATCGGCGGCTCGCACGTCAAGATCCGCACCAGCGCCGGCGGCGACGAGCGCAAGACCGCTTCCGGACCGGAGCTTACGCCGCAGCAGATGGTCGCGGCGGTGAAGACGCTCGCCGAAGGACTGCACTACGATGTCGTCTCGATGGGCTATCCGGGCCCGGTGCACCACAACCGGCCGCTGACCGAACCCGCCAATCTCGGCAAGGGCTGGGTCGGCTACGATTTCGCCGCCGAGTTCGGCAAACCGGTCAAGGTCGTTAATGATGCGCTCATGCAGGCCATCGGCAGTTATGAGGGCGGCCGCATGCTGTTCCTTGGCCTCGGCACCGGCCTGGGGGCCGCGATGATCGTTGATAACGTTGCCCAGCCGATGGAGCTTGCCCATCTTCCCTACAAGAAGCGCGGCAGTTTCGAAGACTATGTCGGCGAACGCGGCCTGCAAAAGCGCGGCAAGAAGAAATGGCGCAAACACGTCTTCGACGTGGTCGACCGGCTTCGCACCGCCATGCAGCCGGATTACGTGGTCATCGGCGGCGGCAATGTCGACGAACTCACCGACTTGCCCGCCGATTGCAGACGCGGCGACAACACACGCGCCTTCGAGGGCGGATTTCGACTATGGCGCGACAAATCCCTGATTATTTGATATTGCTGATTGTCTGATATTATCGAGCACCGGCTCAGGGTTGTTAATCCCGCGCTGCCGTTAGTATTATTATTCAAAATAATGTGTGACGTGGTGCGGCGTCATTGCATTGCGCAGATTTGCCGACTAGGAATTTCTGCGACCCCCATGGACGGAGAGATAGATTGACCGACGACAACAACAACGCTCGCAAAGACATCGACCTGCTCGAGCTGACCGCCCATATCGTCTCCGCATACGTCGAGAAGAACCGCTTGCCGGCTTCCGGCCTCGGCGATCTCATCGCCAGCGTCAGCGCTGCCATAGGCGGGCTCGGGCAACCGGCAGTGCCGGTCGCCGCGCCGCTGACGCCTGCCGTCAATCCCAAGAAATCGGTGACGCCGGACTACATCATCTGTCTCGAGGACGGCAAGAAGTTCAAATCCTTGAAGCGCCATATCGGCGTTCATTTCGGGCTGACGCCCGACGCCTATCGCGCCAAATGGGGCCTGCCGTCGGACTACCCGATGGTCGCCCCCAACTACGCAGCCTCGCGTTCGCAGCTGGCCAAGGCAATCGGCCTCGGCCGCAAAGCCCCCCCGCCCACGCCGGTCAAGGGCCGGGGCAGGAAGGCCAAGGCGACGGCTTGATATCATTGGATCGAGCGGGATGCACATTGAACGCGTTCTGCTGGTCGGTCTGTTGGTGTTCAGCGGAAGCTGCGACGCTCGAAGCTAACGGCATGGCATCCTAGGGTCTGCGCCGCGTCGCTTCGCTCCTTGCTCCGCCCTAGGACGAAGGTAGGATGGCTGAAGGCTAATCGCTGATATCGGAGAGTGGCAGCGCATCCGGTGTATCGGACGACGATTGATGGCGAATTACAAGCTTTCGAGATTGGCCGAACACCCCTCCAATTCGTCATCCCAGGGCGGAGCAAGGAGCAAAGCGACGCGGCGCAGACCCTGGGATGACGAAGCGAGAGGTGTTTCGGCTAGTCTCGAAGGTTTGCAATTTGCCATGCGCTTGTTATCTGCCAGGACGAAATTGTTGATCCAGGCCGGATTTTTGCGCGCGCCCTGCGCCGAACTGCGCTAAAGGCTCTTTTGGCCGGACCAGCGCCCATCCGTGGAAGTGCCCCGCCGGCCGACTTCGCTGCCACGGGGCCTTATTCCATGACCACAGAATCCCAAGTACCGCCTGACCAGCGTTATGCAGCCTTTCGCCATCGGCCGTTTCTGAGCTACTGGGCGGCGCGCTTCCTCTCGACATTCTCCACCCAGATCGTGTCGGTCGCCGTCGGCTGGCAGATCTACGATCTCACCCGCGACCCATTCGACCTCGGCCTTGTCGGCATCGTCCAGTTCCTGCCTTCGCTGCTGCTGGTGCTGGTCACCGGCGACGTTGCCGATCGTTTCGGGCGCCGGCTGATCATGGCGCTGGCGGTGCTGGTCGAAGCGGGCTGCGCTTTGGCCCTGCTGCTGCTGACGCTACGCGGCCTCTCCGGGCCGATGCCGGTCTTCATCGTGCTCGCCATGTTCGGCATCGCGCGCGCCTTCTTCGGGCCGGCCTCCTCATCGCTGTTCGCCAATCTGGTGCCGCCCGAGGATTTCGCCAACGCCATCGCCTGGAACTCGTCCACCTGGCAGACGGCAACCATCGTCGGGCCGGTCGCCGGCGGCCTGCTCTACGGGCTTTCAGCCGAAGCCGCCTACACCACCGCCGCCGTGCTGATGCTGGTTGCCGCCGTGCTGATCTTCACCATCCCGAAGCCTGCCCAGCGCAGCCGGACCGACAGGCCGACGGTACAGACCCTGTTCGCCGGCTTCGGCTATATCTGGAGCGAAAAGATCGTGCTCGGCGCGATTTCGCTCGATCTGTTTGCGGTGCTGCTGTCCGGCGCCTCGGCGCTGCTGCCGGTCTACGCGCGCGATATCCTCGAACTCGGCCCATGGGGGCTCGGCCTGTTGCGCTCGGCGCCCGGCGTCGGCGCCATCTGCGTCGCCATCTGGCTGGCCGGACACCCGATCCGCAACCATGCCGGCCTTGTCATGCTCGGCTTCGTCGCGCTGTTCGGCGCGTTCACGGTTCTGTTCGGCCTCTCGACCATCACCTGGCTGTCGATTGCGGCCCTTGCGCTGCTCGGCGCCACTGACATGTTCAGCGTCTATATCCGCGAGACGCTGATCCAGCTGTGGACGCCGGACGCCGTTCGCGGCCGCGTCAACGCCGTCAACCAGGTGTTTGTCGGCGCTTCCAATGAGCTCGGCGAATTCCGCGCCGGTACCATGGCGGCGTTGATCGGCACGGTTCCGGCCGTGGTGGTCGGGGGTGTCGGGGCGATCGCTGTTGCCGGCCTATGGGCGGTGCTGTTCCCGCAGCTGCGCAAGGTGCGTCATCTCAGGGGGCGAAACTGATTACCGCAGCGCCGGCTTGCCGAAAATCATCGGCAGGAACTCGCCGAGCCAGCGCTTGAGGTGCATGTCCCAGATCAGCCGGCCGCCGAGATGATCGCGGCCGGGCTGGGCGCCGGGCAGTTCGAAGCGGTGCGCGCCGCGCACCACCCAGCGCTGCATCATCGCCCGGGTCAATTCGCCATGGAACTGAATGCCCCAGGCATTGTCGCCATAGCGGAAGGCCTGGTTGGGATAGGTTTCGGCCGTCGCCAAAAGCGTCGCGTCCTTCGGCAGCGAAAACCCTTCGCGATGGAACTGATAGACCATCTCCGGCCAATGCATCAGCCTGCTGCCCGCTTCGGTCGCCTTCAGCGGATACCAGCCGATTTCGACGAGGCCCTCGCCATGGCCCTCGACCCTGCCGCCAAGATGCTTGACCAGCATTTGCGCGCCGAGGCAGATGCCAAGCAGCGGCCGGTTCTCGTTGAGCGGAATTTTGAGCCAGTCGGTCTCGCGGCGGACGAACTCGTCGCCGTCATTGGCGCTCATCGGCCCGCCGAACACCACGGCGCCGGCATGGCCATCCAGCGTCTGCGGCAAGGCCTCGCCGAGCGGCGGTCGGCGGATGTCGAGGTCGAAGCCTTCCTCGATAAGCATATGGCCGACCCGTCCGGGGCTCGAATGCTCCTGATGCAGCACGATCAGGATCTTTGGTCTCGGACTTGGCTTGGGCGGCATTGGAAGGCGGGATCCTGTCTATTCGTCGCTTGAGGTTCCGGCAGCACCAGGCGCCGCGGCGGCCGCCTTGAGACGCGCCTCGACACGGTCGCGACGTTCGACGCCGATCAGCTCGGCGACCCGCCACACGGTATTGTCCTCGAGTTCGTGCAGCTCGCCATCGGCATAGACGATCTCCCACATCAGGCCGATGAAGGCCTTTCGCGCCTCGGCGTCGAGATGGCGCTTGAGCACGCTGGTGAAAGCGTAGAGGTCGATCGCCTCATTGTCGGCCCGCTCGCCGGCAGCCGCCAACGCGTCGAGTTCGTCGCCGCTGATCGAGTAGCTTTCCGCCAGCACCTTCTTGAACCGTTCCCATTCGCTATCCTGGCGCACCCCGTCGGCGTTCATCACGTGGAAAAGCAGGGCGGACGCGGCAATGCGCGGATCGTCGGCGCTGGGGCTGGCGCCACCACCGGACGGCAGATCCCTTAGAAACGACAAAACGCGTTCGAACATCAAATCATTCCCAATAAGCCCGGGTCCACTCGACCCTGATCAGAATAAACGAAACCGGCGCGTCGATTTATCCGCTGCGTCGTCTGGATCGACGCCGGGGTCGTCGGGCAGCCGCGTCAGCTCCTGCGCTGGCTCGACGGCCTCGGCATCTTCCGGCACTTGGGCAAACGCCGCCGCGGTGATTGGTGTCACATGATCCTCGCCGGCACGGTCGTCCGTCTTTTCCTCGGTCGCTGTGCCCGGTGTCTCCGCCGTGTGCTCGACCGTCCCGGCTCTTTCCTGTACCGGCCTGGCTGGAGCCGCGATGGCTGGCACCGGCGCCTCCGGCGTATCCTCATGACCGTCGATCAACTGCCCGAGCCGCTCCATCGGCGCCCGCCATTCGAATGCATCGAGCCTGCCGGTGATCGGCGATACCGGAGCCCAGCGTTCGGAGACGACACCATCGGCAACCCAGGCCGGGTCGCGCGGCGCTCTCACCGCCTTCGACAGCAACTGCCGCACCTTGCCCTGGTCGCCGGTCTCGGCCTCCTCGATATCGGCCAGCAGCAGATAGGCGCCGTCGCGGCGATCCATGCGGATCGCGGCTTCCGCCTCCCGGCGGGCGGTTGAAAAATCCTGCGCATCCAGCGCGGCGCGCGCCACGGCAAGCGAGGACTCGGCATGGTTCTTCTTCAGCTCCTGCAGCTTCTTTGCCCGGTTCAGCCGGTCGAGCACGGCATCGCCCGGCCTGGCATGGGTGTAGACCTCGGCGATCTCCGGATGCGGCTCGGCCTTCCACGCCGCCTCGAGGATTTTCGAGCCTTTGCGCACGTCGTTCTGCCTAAACAGCAATTTCGCCGCGACGACCGCCGCCGGTGCAAAATCCGGCCGCAGCCGGTTGGCTTCGAGCGCCGCCGCCCTTGCGGCATTGGCATCGCTGTCGATCAGCGCCTGCGCCTTGGCGGTCAGCAGCACGGCGCGGCGCCGGTTGGCGGCGTCACGCTCGATCTGCCGGGTCGACTTCTGGGCATCGACCAGTTTCAGCGCGCCATCCCAGTCGCCGCGTTCGGTCAGGTCTTCCAGCGTCGATTCAGCCGCCCAGGCCAGTTGCGGCGCCACCGCCGCGGCACGGCCGGCATAGTGGCGGGCTGCGTTGCGGTCGCCGAGCCGCTCGGCCTCGAGATAAAGCCCGCGCAGGCCGAGCAGCCGCATTTCGGGATCATCGAGCATGGTCTCGAACTTTTCGCGGGCGCCTTCATGGTCGCCTTCGAGCAGCGAGGCCTGCGCGTCGAGCAGCTGGATCAGTGGCTCCTGATCGGAGCGGATCAGCTTTGCCGCTTCCTTGGTCTTCTTGCGGGCGAGCGCGCCGTCACCGGCGCCGGCGGCGATCATCCCGGTCGACAGCGCCTGGTAGCCGCGGTCGCGGCGACGCACGCGGAAATAGCGCGAGATCGTATAGGGGCTGTTCCACAGCGCCTTGATCAGCCACCAGACGATCATCACCGCGGCAACCACGGCAACGACCGCCACCGCCGCGACCATCAGGCTGACCTGGTATTGATAGCCATTGAAGGTGACGAGCATTTCGCCCGGCCGGTCGGCCAGCCAGGCGAAGCCGAGCCCGAGCGCAAAGACGACGGCAAGGAAGGCGAGGATGCGGATCATCGGGTTCCTCACGCCTTCATCGCGCCGGCGATGAGCGAACCGATCTGCGTCTCGACCTCCATCCGCGCTTTCAGCTTGCCGGCAAAGTCGGCGCCGGCGGCCTTGGCCGCCTCAGGCAGGGTTTCGTATTCGCTGAGCGCCTTGGCGTAGTCGCCCTGGTTGACCGCGACCTCCATGCGGGCGACGGTTTCCGGAACGCCGGTGCCTTCGACGGCGCCGATCGGCCTGACCTTGACCAGCGATTCGGCGCTGGACAGCAGCTTCTGCAGGATGCCGGCATTCTGGTCGATGGGCGTCGCGGCAGCGACCATCGCGTTGGCGGCGCCGTCCGCTTCGGCGGCGATCTCGGAGCGCATCGGGACGCCCTTTTCGGCATAGGTGCGCAACGTCGCGATCTCGGGTGCATCGGGTGAGATCGCGGCAAAGGTTTCGAGCTCGGCGGCGAACGGTGCACCACGGTCGAGCGCTGCCTTGAGCGCCGAAGCGGCAATGGCCAGTGCGATCTTCGGCTGCGAAGCCTGTGAATCGACCTTGCTCGAGATCTGTGAAACCGACTGTTCCAGGGCCGCAAGCCGGCTGTCCTGCGCCTTTGTCGTCTCGCCGGCCGATTTCACCAGCGCATCGAGCGCGGCCAGCCTGTCGTTGAGCGGGCCGAGATCGACCGGCGCCGTACCGCCGGCTTTGCCGAGGGCCGCAACCGCCGTCTCGATCTGCCTTACCTTGTCGCCAAGTGCTGCCAGGCCGGCATTGTCGCCGGCACCGCCTTGCTCGACGGCCGACTTCAACGCCGCGACGTCCGCCCTGACCTGATCCAGCGCCGACGACAGCCCGTCCACCTTGGCCGATGCGTCATTGTTGGCGCCGGCCTGTCTGAGGTCCGCGACCTCGCGTTTCAGCGAAACGATCTCACCATTGACCGCGTCGAGCGACACGCCGCCCGACCCCGGCGCACCGAGCAGGCCGGCAAATTGCAGCCCGCCGGCCGCGGCGAGGGCGATGACGCCGCCGATAATACCGGCGGCGATGCCGTTGATGCCGCTTCGCTTCGGCTGCGCTGCCATATGGTCGTCCCTCGTCTCAGCTGTCTTCTCACCGGAACCTGGGATCCTCGGTTCGTTGGCCCCGGTTCCGCTGGATGCATCTTCGAAACTGTAATCGGAAACCGCGGAGCGCCCGGCCGGCGCATCCGAACCGGCGGGATAAGGGGTTTCCGCTTCCCTGGCAGAATCGACGCCGGCGTCCGCCGGCTCTTGCGTGCCGGCCGGCGCGGCTGCGTCGGCATGTTCCCATGGCTCGAGATCGGTCTGGTCCGCATGCACCGGCTCTTCAGGTGGCTCCGGCTGCGAGGCGTTCGCCGCTTCCTCGGCCCGCGCCTCGTCGGTATGCGAGGTCACGGCATCCTGTTTGTCGGCGACTCGCGAGACGGCGCCAGGCTCAAGCTCGATGGTCACCGGCTCACGGCGGCTCTTGGAATGCCGCATCTTCGGCGTCTTGACCATGCTCGGGCTCCGCAAAATTCGCTTCGGGATGGTTGAAAGGGTCTAGCACATCACCAAGCGGTGAAAAGGGGCGGCGTGATGACGCCACGGCTTGGAATTCAGTTTTGGCAAAACGCCGCAGGGCCGAATCCGCGTTTCAAGCCAAGGCCCATGCTCGGCACACAAAAAACCCGCCTCGGCGGGCGGGTCGTTGGAGCCAATTGGCACCGTAACCAAATTAGTAGCATAGCTGCCGGCACAAAGCAAGAACAAAATGTGCCCGAGAGCAATCACCTGAGTTTGGCGCCGCCCCTCAAGGACGGCACAGAGCCGCAGCGAATGCCATCAGCGCGGCGCCTGCAAAAGTCCTAGCAAGGCATCTTCGTAGGGCTCAGGCGCAATCCGGATCCTTTCGCCGGCGACATCGCCGATGGCGGCGGCAATACGTCCCGACAAGGCAAAAAAGCGCGTTTCCTGGAAAAGGCTACGCAGCGCCGGCCGGCTAGCCAGGGCCTGCATCGCTTTTGCCGCCTTGGTCGAATAGAGCAGCACCACCTCGACCGGCCGGGCGGACAGGCGCGCAAGAACGGCCTCGTCGGAGTAGTCCAGGACAACGGTGTCGTAGGTCTCGACGGCGCGGACCTGAACGCCCGACGCCAACAGCCCTTCCTCGAAGCCGGGAAATCGCACCCGCCCGCAGAGATAGACGATCGTCTTCCCCGCGTAACCGCCAGCAAGCGCATCGGCCAGCGCCTCGGCATTGCCCGCGCCTTCGCTGACCGACAGAAACCCGGCAGCGCGGGCGGCTTCCGCCGTCTTCCTGCCGACGGCGTGGCACGGCAAGCCGGTGAGCGCCGCGACGACCTCTTTCGGCGCATGGCGAACGGCATTGGCGCTGGTCACCGCGACCGCCGCGGCGTCAGCGAGCGCGCCGGCATCGACCGGCAGCGCCACGGTTCCGGTCAATGGCAGCAGGATCGGCTGAAAGCCGGCATCCGCAAGCCGGCGCCCCGTGCGCGACGCGCCCGGTTCGGGCCTCGTCACAAGGACGCGGAGCATGTCAGGTCCAGCCATCGAAGAATGTTTCGCCGGCCTTGGCCCGAACGGTCGCCGCGGCTTCCGCACCAATGCGCGCCGCCTCTTGCGCCGGCCCTTGCAGCCTGACTTCATGCGACTGCGTGCCATCGGGCGAGATGATCAGCCCGGCAAAGGAAACCGTTCCGCCCGATATCGTCGCATGTCCGGCGATCGGCGTGCGGCAGGACCCGTCGAGCGCCGCCAGGAAGGCGCGCTCGCAGGCCAGCGCCTCGCCGGTCGGCCGGTCGTCGATCGCTGCCAGCATCTGTTCCACGTCGCGGTCTCCGATGCGGCTTTCGATGCAGATCGCGCCTTGCCCCGGCGCCGGCGGAAAGACCTCGAGCGGCATCAGGTCGGTGACGACGTCTTCGAGGCCGAGCCGCTTCAGCCCGGCATAAGCGAGGATGGTGCCGTCGGCGATGCCGTCGTCGAGCTTGCGCAGCCGCGTCTGCACATTGCCGCGAAACATCACCACTTCGAGGTCCGGCCGCATCCGCCGGATCAGCGCCTGGCGCCGCAGCGACGACGAACCGACCCTGGCGCCTTGCGGCAGGCCGGCAATCGTTCGCGCCGCCTTGCCGATGAAGGCATCGCGCGCGTCTTCGCGCGGCAGGAACGCGGACAGTTCCAGCCCCTCGGGCAACAGCGTCGGCATGTCCTTCGACGAATGCACGGCGATGTCGATGCGGCGCGCCAGCAGCGCCTCCTCGATCTCCTTGGTGAACAGGCCCTTGCCGCCGGCTTCCGACAGCGGCCGGTCCTGGATGCGGTCGCCGCTGGTCGAGATGACGACCACCTCGAAAGCTTCCGCCGGCATGTCATGCGCCGCCATCAGCCGCGCCTGCGTTTCATGCGCCTGCGCCAGCGCCAGCGGGCTGCCGCGTGTTCCGATTTTCAAGGTTGTTTGCATGACGCGCCGTCCGTGATAACCCCCGGCAGGTTTTCGGGTTTTCTCCTATCGGGGAAAGGCCGACAGTACAATCTGTACGATTTTTGGACAGCGACGAATTGATCCGCGTTCTGGGCATCGAGACGAGTTGCGACGAGACCGCCGCCAGCGTGGTGGCGCTGGACGGTCGCAGCACGCCGCAAATCCTGTCGAACATCGTGCTCAGCCAGATCGAGGAGCATGCTGCTTTCGGCGGCGTCGTGCCGGAGATCGCCGCGCGCGCCCATGTCGAGGCGCTCGACGGCATCATCGAGGCAGCGCTCGCCGATTCCGGCGTCGACCTCGCCGACATCGATGCGATTGCCGCCACCGCCGGTCCCGGTCTTGTCGGCGGGCTGATCGTCGGCCTGATGACGGCCAAAGCAATCGCCGCGGCAGCCAAAAAACCGCTGATCGCCATCAACCATCTCGAAGGCCACGCGCTGACGGCCAGATTAACCGACGGGCTCGACTTTCCCTACCTCTTGCTGCTGGTCTCCGGCGGCCATACCCAGATCGTCGCCGTACGCGGCGTCGGCGACTACCAGCGCTGGGCGACGACCATCGATGACGCGCTTGGCGAGGCCTTCGACAAGACGGCCAAGATGCTCGGCCTGCCCTATCCGGGCGGACCGAATGTCGAGAAGGCGGCGGCAACCGGTGACGCGACGCGTTTTGCCTTTCCGCGCCCGATGAAGGGCTCGGTGCAGCCCGATTTTTCCTTCTCCGGCCTCAAGACCGCGGTGCGCCAGGCGGCAACCGCGATCGCCCCGCTGAGCGACCAGGATGTTGCCGATATCTGCGCCTCGTTCCAGGCGGCGGTGGCGGATGCGCTGGGCGACCGTGTTGCGCGGGCGCTGACCCGGTTCCGTCAGCAATTCCCGGACAAGGCCGAGCCTGCATTGGTTGTCGCCGGCGGCGTGGCCGCCAATCGGACTATCAAGGCGACATTGCAGGGCCTGTGCGAGCAGGCCGGGTTCAGCTTCGTCGCGCCGCCGCTTAACCTCTGCACCGACAATGCGGCGATGATCGCCTGGGCCGGCATCGAGCGCTTGCGCGCCGGCATATCAGGTGAAAACGCCGCCGATTTCGTGCCGCGCTCGCGCTGGCCGCTGGACAGCGTCTCGGCCCCGATGGTCGGCTCGGGCCGGCGTGGGGCCAAGGCATGACCGGCAGCGAGCACAAGGCGCCAAGCGGCTGGCGCGTCGCCGTGCTCGGCGGCGGCGCCTGGGGCACGGCGCTGGCGCTGGCCACGCTGCGCTCCGGTCATTTCGTCCGCCTCTATGCGCGCGACCCGGAGACCGTCGCGGCGGTCGACCGTGGCGAAAATCAGCGCTATCTGCCGGGCATCGCGCTCGATCCCGGCATCGTGGCGACGAGCGACATCGAGGCGGCGCTCGACGGTGCCGACTGCGTTCTGGCGGTAGCGCCGGCGCAATCGTTGCGGATTATGCTAACGGCCGCGTCCAGCCATATGCCGAAAGGCGTCCCGCTGGTCCTCTGCGCCAAGGGCATCGAGCGCGACACCGGCGCGCTGCTATCGTCCATCACCGAGGAAATACTGCCGGCAAATCCGGTCGCCGCTTTGTCCGGCCCAAGCTTTGCCACCGACGTCGCCAGGGGCTTGCCGACGGCCGTCGTGGTCGCCGCCCGCGACGAGGCTCTGGCCACCGACCTTGCCGCCCGCTTTTCGGCGGAAAATCTGCGCTGTTATTCGAGCGACGATCTAATCGGCGTCGAGATCGGCGGCGCGCTGAAGAACGTCTTTGCCATTGCCGCGGGTGCCGTCACCGGCGCCGGGCTCGGTGCCAGCGCCCAGGCGGCGATGGTGACGCGCGGCTTCGTCGAATTGCGCCGCATCGGCGCCGCCTTTGGCGCCAAGCCGGAGACGCTGATGGGGCTTTCCGGCCTCGGCGACCTGCTGCTCACCTGCTCGTCCGCGCAGTCGCGCAATTTCGCCTATGGGCTGGCGCTGGGGCAAGGCAAGCCGCTTGCCGGCCTGCCTTTGGCCGAAGGCGTGCCGACGGCGGCAATCGCTGCCCGCATCGCCGGCGAGCGCCGGATCGACGCGCCGATCATCGCCGCCGTCGCCGCCATACTGGACGGCACCATAACCATAGACCAGGCTGTGTCGGCGTTGATGACAAGGCCACTCAAGACCGAAACCGAGATGTAATCGCGAACGATTGCGGAGATGGAAAGATGCTGTTTGCGTTGATTTGCAAGGACAAGCCAGGAAGGCTGCAGGTGCGGCTCGATACGCGGCCCAAGCACCTTGCCTTCCTGGAAGGGCTGAACGGCGACAAGAAATTGGCCTTCGCCGGCCCGTTCCTCGACGCCGACGGCAAGCCGAACGGCACTCTCGCCGTTGTCGAGGCGCCCGATCTGGCTGCGGCAAAAGCCCTGTCGGCGGCCGATCCCTATACCAAGGCAGGGCTGTTCGAAAGCGTCGAAATCCGGCAGTGGAACTGGAGCTTCAACAAGCCTGTGAGTGAATGATCGTTCGTTCGCGCTGCCCCTCATCCGCCTGCCGGCACCTTCTCCCCGTGAAGAACGGGGAGAAGGGAGAAGCTCCAGCGCTGGCGACCCCTCTCCCCGTCCTTACGGGGAGAGGGTAAGGGTGAGGGACAGCGCCAACGCTGGATAGCGACAAACCGACAACGGCAACGGGATAACTGAGATGAACTACTGGCTGTTCAAATCCGAACCTTCGGTCTTCTCCTTCGAGGACCTCAAGGCCAAGGGCAAGGCCGGCACGCAATGGGACGGCGTGCGCAATTATGCGGCGCGCAACAACATGAAGGCGATGCAGATCGGCGATCTCGGCTTCTTCTACCATTCCAATGACGGGCTGGACATCGTCGGCATCGCCGAAGTCTGCGCTCTGGCCCATCAGGACAGCACCACCGACGATCCCCGCTGGGAGTGCGTCGACATCCGCGCCTTCAAGGCCATGCCGAAGCCGGTGACGCTGGAGCAAGCCAAGGCCAATCAAAAGCTGGCCGACATGGCGCTGGTGCGGCTCGGGCGGCTGTCTGTGCAGCCGGTGACGCCGGCCGAATGGCAAGAGGTTTGCCGCATGGGCGGCCTGACGCCGGCGCCATGACGGCGCTGACGCCGGACAGCGCCAGGAAATTCATCCTCGACAACACGGCGCTGATGGCGCCGCCGCATGTGCCGGAGATCCGCCTGCACCTGGCCGACGAGGCGCACGAACTGTGGCGGCGGACCGAGGACGAGCTGACCGAAATCGGCCTGCCGCCGCCCTTCTGGGCTTTTGCCTGGGCCGGCGGCCAAGGCCTTGCCCGCTACATCCTCGACAATCCGGCGGCGGTGCACGGCAAGCGCGTGCTGGACTTCGCCTCCGGCTCCGGCCTTGTCGCCATTGCCGTGGCGAAGGCCGGAGCTGCCGAGGTGATCGCCGCCGATATCGACCCGTTCTGCGCGACCGCCATCCGCCTCAATGCCGAGGCAAATGGGACCGAGATAAAATTCCTCATCGGCGACTGCATCGGCAGCGATGCCGGCTGGGACTTGGTGCTGGCCGGCGACGTCTTCTACGACAAAACTTTCGCCGACAGGCTGATGCCATGGTTCGTCGCGCTGAAGGCGCGCGGCGCCGACATTCTCGTCGGCGATCCCGGCCGCTCCTATCTGCCGAGGGCGGGACTGGAGCCGCTTGCCGTCTATCAAGTGGCGGTGACCCGGGCGCTGGAGGACGCCGAGGTCAAGCGCACCACCGTCTGGCGTCTTGCTTGACGGCATCGCCGAACAGGCGTTCCATCGCGCAATCGACCGGAGGGAACCATGGATTTTTCAGCAATCAATTGGCTGGCGGTAATCGTCGCCGCCGTCGTGGCGTGGTTGTTCGGCGGGGCCTGGTACATGGGCTTGAGCAAGCCGTGGCTGAAGGCCGCCAAGCTTGATCCGGCGACGATGAGCAAATCGATGCTGCCCTTCGTCGTCTCCTTCATCGCGGAGCTCGTCATGGCGCTGGTCATGTCGCTGATCATCGGCGCCGTAACCGGCGGCGAGCCGAGCCTGCTTGCCGGGGTGATCTTCGGCTTCGTTCTCTGGCTGGGGTTCGTCGCCACCACGCTTTCGGTCAACCATCGCTACGAAGGTTTCGGCTGGGATCTGACGCTCATCGATGTTGGTCACTGGCTCGGCGTGCTGCTTCTCATCGGCGCGGTGATCGGCTGGTTCGGCGCGGCGGCGGGCTGACCGTCAGATCGGGGTCCTGGCGATTTCCTCAAGAAGCCAATCGCGAAAGGCGACGATGCGCGGATCATTCGCCGCGGTCTCCGGATAGACCAGGAAATAGGCGAATTCAGGCGCGACCTTGATGCCGAGTTCGAACGGCCGGATCAGCCTGCCTTCCGAAAGATCGTTTGCCACCATGGCGAAATCGGCGAGCGCGACCGCGTTGCCGTCGAGCGCGGCCTGGACGGCATCCGTCGAATTGCCGAACACGATGGTCCGGCTGTCGTCGAAATCGTCGACGCCCGCCGCCGCCATCCACATGCTCCAGTTGGGCCAGGTGACGCCCTGGCGCGACCACTCGATATGGGCCAGCGTATGATGGAACAGGTCGCGCGGCTCCTTGAGCGGCGGCCCTGACCGCAGCAAGGCCGGGCTGCAGACGGGGATGATGACGTTTTCGAACAGCCGGTGCGAGCGAAGCCCCGGATATTTGCCGGTGCCGAAACGGATGCCGAGATCGACGTCGTCGCGATCGAAGTCGCGCACCTCGTAACTGATGTCGAAACGCAGCTCGATTGCCGGATGCTGCTTGCGAAAATCGTCGACGCGCCGCATCAGCCACTTCGTCGCGAATTGCGCATCGAGGGTGACCTTCAGCAGCGCCGATCCGCGCGCCGTCTTCTGCGCCCGTGAGACGGCCCGGCCAAGCAGGTCGAGCGCATCGGTCGAAGCTTCGAACAGCACCGCGCCCGCCTCGGTCAGCCGGATCGTGCGGCTGGTGCGTGTGAACAGCACGATGCCGAGCTGATCCTCGATTTCCTTGATCTGATGGCTGACCGCTGCCGGCGTCAGGCCGAGCTCGTCGGCGGCGCGGGTGAAATTGAGGTGCCGCGCCGCTGCCTCCAGCGTCCGCAGCGCACGGGTTCCAGGCAGCAGGCGCGCCATCAGTGCCAGACGAGGAGGGTTCGGTCGAGGGTTCGGTCGAGCATTCCAATCATCAAATAGAACTTGAAGATGCAGAAAAAACTACTCGTTTCCCGTTTGAATTTCAATCCGCCATGCTCTGAGCATCGAAGAAACATCAAACCGGATTTGATGTCCGGAGAAGCGGATTGCACCATGTCTGACATCGCCTTGCGCTCGGTAACCCTCCGCCCGGCCTGGCTGCGCGCCGTGCTTGACTGGCTTCGGCACGCAAAAATCGCGGTCAATCTTCCCTACCAAAATGTCGAGGATCTCTCCGATCGCCAGCTTCGCGACATCGGCGGCGAACGCAAGGACATCGCACGCGCCATGGACCGCGAACTCGGCCGGCTCGGCCTTCTCGACATAGGGTGGCAAGGGAGTAGGGGAGTAGGGGAGTAGGGGAGTAGGGGAGTAGGAAAGCTAAGCGGCGCGCCCGCCCCTGTCTCTACTCTTACTGCCCTATTCCCCTACTCCCCTACTCCCCTATTCCCCTATTCCCTTATTCCCCTACTCCCTTACCTTACCACCCTTACCACCGTCCGCTCCGACAGCAGCGGCAGCAGCCGTGCCATGGTGCGGGCCGTTACCGCGACGCAGCCTTGCGTCGGCGTGAAGCCGGGGCGCGCCAGGTGGAAGAAGATGGCGCTGCCGCGCCCGCGCCGGCGCGGCACAATGTTCCAGTCCAGCACCAGGCAGGCGTCATAGAGATCGTCGGTGCGCAGCATCCGCTCATGGCTGGCGCCATAGGGGATTTTGACCGGGCGGTTGTAGTTGCGGTCCCCAGGCACTTCGCACCAGCCGAGGTCGCGGCCGATCGGCGTCATCGCCAGCCGCGTCCGGCGGCCGCCGGCAAAACGGTCGCCGCGAAAATATCCCGACAATATCCGCATCGAGGCAAGCGGCGTGGCGCCATCGCCCTCGCGCTTGCCGGCCGAGATGCCGCCATGCCCCAGCGCACATGGAAACACCAGTTTGCCGGCCTGCAGAAAGCCCTGGCTGGGTTGGCCGGGGCGCGCGCGCACGGTGAGCACGGTGAGCCCTTTAGGCAAAATTGCGCCGACTGCATTGCGATCGTGTTTTTTCTTGTATGATCGTGCCACGGAACAAATCACTGTGAACGGCTGTTGTGCCGGTCAGCTTCCGCATAAACAGGCAGCGGTCAACTGAAATCTCTTTTCAAAACAACGGATTGATCCATGACTTCACGCACCATTCTGATCGTCGACGACGATGACGACCTGCGCGGCACCCTTGTCGAGCAATTGTCGCTTTATGAGGAATTCGATGTCCTGCAGGAAGCGACCGCCGCCAAAGGCGTCGCCACGGCGCGTGGCGGGCTCATCGACCTGCTCATCATGGATGTCGGCCTGCCCGACATGGATGGCCGCGAGGCGGTAAAGATATTGCGCAAGGGCGGCTACAAGGCGCCGATCATCATGCTGACCGGCCATGATACCGATTCCGACACCATCCTTGGCCTCGAGGCCGGCGCCAACGACTATGTGACGAAGCCGTTCCGTTTTGCCGTGCTGCTGGCCCGCATCCGCGCGCAGTTGCGCCAGCACGAACAGAGCGAGGACGCCACTTTCTCGGTCGGCCCCTACACGTTCAAGCCCAGCCAGAAGCTTCTGATCGACCCGCGCGGCGCCAAGGTGCGGCTGACCGAAAAGGAAGCCTCGATCATCAAATATCTCTACCGTGCCGACCAGAAGGTGGTGACCCGCGACGTGCTGCTGGAGGAAGTCTGGGGCTACAATTCCGGCGTCACCACGCATACGCTCGAAACTCACGTCTACCGGCTGCGCCAGAAGATCGAGCGCGATCCTTCCAACGCGGAAATTCTCGTGACAGAAAGCGGCGGCTACAAGCTGGTTCCTTAAACATTTCATTATTCAAATAAGCGATCCGGGCGGGGCGCTTTTCGGGTACGGTCCTGAGGCTGGAGGTGGTTTTGGATCGGCCTCGTAGGGGAGGAGTCGGACTAACGGTTCGGGGACATAGCTAGATGGCGCTGGATGACGACATCCGCATCCTGTCCACCGTGAGGCTCTTCGAGGGCTTTACGCAGGAACAGCTGCGTCTGCTCGCCTTCGGCGCCGAAACCACCATGTTGAAAGCCGACCACAAGCTTTACCGCGAGGACGACGAGGCCGATTCAGCCTACATCGTCGTCAGCGGCCGCATCGTGCTCTACCGCGAGCACGACGGCGAGCGCATCCCGATCGGCACCGCCGGCCCCGGCACCATACTCAGCGAACTGGCGCTGATCGCCGACACCAACCGGCTGACCAGCGCCTCCGCCGAAATCGATTCGGAAGTGCTGCGGCTCAGCCGCAAGATGTTCCGCCGCATCCTCGAGGAATACCCGGAACTGGCGGTTCACTTGCACCAGCGCATTTTGGAGGATTTCCAGGCGATGATCCGCCGCATCGAGGAACTTGGGCCGCGTTTTGCCGGCTAATGTAGCGCCTTTGGCCTAGCCAGATTGGAACTGCGAGGGCTCAGGGCCGGTGCATTGCGGAAACAAGCTCGGCCTTGCGCCGTGCCGTCTCCAGTCCCAGCGCAATGAAGCGGCGCGCATGTTTGGCCAGCTCCATATTGTCGGTCCACAGATTGCGCCAGATCGCGGTTTTCCGCGACAGGTTCTCGTCGACGATTTCCGAGGAGAAGGACTCGAAGCTGAGGTCGTCGCTGTAGCCGATGGCGGTCAGCGCATCGAATATCGCGGCAAAATCGATATTGCCGGTGCCGAGGAAACCGCGATGGCTCTCGCCGATATGGACATAGCCGATCTTCCCGACCGCATTGCGAATGGCCAAGCCGACATCGGCCTCCTCGATGTTCATGTGGAAGCTGTCGAGATGCAGGAAGATATTGTCGGAGCCACTGTCCGCGATGAAGGCCATGCCTTGCGCGGCGGTGTTGAGCAGATTGCTTTCGAAGCGGTTGACGATTTCGAGGTTGAGGGTGACGCCGGCTGATTTTGCCGTGTCCGCCACCTTGGCCAGCGTGCCGGCGCTGCGGTCCCACTGGTCACGCGTCGGCGCCTCGCTCTGCAAGCCGTGGCTGGTGCTGAGGATGCCGGCAACCTTCTGGCCGCCGAGATCGCGGGTCAGCGCGATCGTACGTTCCAGGATTTCGACGCCGTGCGCGGCAATCGTTTTGTCGGCGCTCGAAATATCGCCGTCGGCCGGCAGTCCAATGCTGATCGCAACGCCGAGGCCGAGATCGGCGATCCGCTTGGCCAAGCCGTCAATGTCGACATTGGCGGGGTCGAGATAGGAGAATTCGATCAGGTCGAAGCCGGCTTCCCTGGTGTTCGCCAGCGTCCGCTCGAGGTCGCCCTGCGCCGAGCTCGCCGACCAGACGAATGAGTGGATTCCGATGCGCGACATGATCGTCTCCGGTTATTTCCAGCTGACCCAAGTCCAAAGCGGTTTTGGCAATCCAATGCTCGGACAAAAAGGTGGGGGCGGGCGGCCCCGCCCCCCCCCCGGGGGTATATACAAAACACACCCCCCCCGCCCGCCCGCGAGGTCGGGGGGGGGGGGGGGGTTGTTAAAAAAAAAATGGGGGGGGGGGGGGGGGGGGGGGGGGGG